>JAUIHU010000379.1 GCA_030432175.1 Verrucomicrobiia bacterium
GCGTCGCCGGTGTGGATGTAGCGGCTGGGGGAGATGTTGTAGTCGTTCTTCTTGATCTCCGCGAGATCGGCGATGCGGCTGAGTTTTTCCTCTTCTTTCCATCCGATGAGGGTGTCCGAGATGCGCTGGATACCGGCCTCGGGAATATAATTCTTGGGATCACCCTTTTCGAAGATCTGGCTGGCGTTGACGAGGAAGACAGCGCCTTGACGCGATTTTGGCTTCGCCCGATTCAGGAAAATAACAATCCCAGGCGCGGTGGTGTTATAGAAAAGGTTCTCTGGCAGGTAGAGAACACTCTCAATGAGGTCGCGGTCGACGAACCACTGGCGGACGGTCTTTTCCTTGTTAGCGCCGGCATTGCCCGAACCGCGGGAAGCGGCCCCTGTGTCGAGGACCACGGCGGCGCGGCCTTTGTCGTTGAGACTGGCGTGCATGTGCTGGACCCATCCCCAGTCGGCGGAGGATTTGCCGGGGAAGCCGGCACCGGCGAGGAAGCTCTCAAGTTCGTCGTCGAAGACGTCGCAGAGGCGCTTGGTGAAGATGAGGGGTAGAATGTAGTCTTTGAATTTCGGCGCGTCCTTGGCTCCGCGAATAGAGCAAGCGGCGTCCCAAATCCAGGATTCTAGAGATTTTGAGTTCAATGGCGAATGGAAGCCTGGAATGACCTCTGATTTAAGCTTTTAAGATACCACTACACTAAACTGTTCTCCCCAACAGATTAGATACATGTATGCTACTGAGTAAATCCTTCGTGTGACAAGGTCATTCGACCACAAATTGTCTATACGTGTAGAGAACTCCAAGGGGTTTATCCCTCAAATTGCAAATTTTCATAGAAATGGAAAACAAGAGTCCAAAGCTTTGAGTCACCCTTTCAGGGATTTGATCTGTGGTGGATTGATTTTCCCCGTTGGGGCGGAAGATTTTTACTAATTCTTTGAGACCCAAAATGCTTTTTGATGCGGCTCCCTGGGAGGGATGGCGCTCCTGCTCCGTCTTTTGTGGACGTAACGCAGCTGGAGCTACGTTCTCCTAGCGGTTTTCCGCATGAAAAATCTGACACCCAAAAATTTCCTGTTGAATTCCATAAGCAGGAGAAGAAGTTCAAAAGTCTTCAAGGACTTGAAGAGAACAAAATGCATTTTAGAGAAATCTTCATGTTGCAATCTGCTGAATGTTTAAGTGTCAATTAGCCGTTGTTATAAGTATCAATCTGCCGTCATGTCAAAATCAGTGACAAAACTGGATTTCCTGCCTCGCCATTAAGTAGGGCGTTGGAGGTGGCATTGGTGGACACACCAGTGGTTAGTTTGATGGGCCCTCGCCAATGTGGGAAATCGACATTGTCCAAACATTGTGAGCCAGGGCGTCAGTACGAAAGCCTGGATGATAAAGTTTAGTTGGGTGGCTACGTAAGGCGAGTGACTGAGTTCTGGACTGGTTATTTTAGTCACGCAAGGCGCGTGTGCTGGTGTGCGAACCTGGAACACTGAAAAAGATTGCAAATAGCTCCTCAAAATGGCTCGGTGGATATTGTCATAGGATCCTTATTCGGAGAACATGACGCTATTTCGAACCACAGACCGCTTAGGTTTTGTACGATTGATTTTTAATTTTGATACTCGGCTTGCAGAGGGTGTTCGCTCTTATCTGCGGTCGGAAAGCTTTCACGTTCGAGATGAAAACAATGACAATAATCAGTTGGATCGGAATGCTGTGGAGCGTTTCGCTTTCTGCGGCGCCGACGCATTTAGTCGATGAATCAGCAGTTACAATCACAAAACCGGAACCTGGTGTCTACCTAGTCGATTTTGGCCGTGTCTCATTCGGTAACCTTCGTCTGACCCCTCCTGCATCTGTCAATGGGGAGATTGTCGTTCATTTTGGGGAAGCCTTTACCAACGGCCGTATCAACCGAAAGCCACCAGGCTCCGTTCGCTATCAATCGACTACAGTCCAATTGAAGGGCACACAAACGGTGGTGGTAGCGCCGCCAGCGGATAAGCGAAATACCAGGAAGAACCGTCCGCCAGCCATCCTGACTCCACCTGAATGGGGAGTGATCCTACCATTCCGTTGGATTGAAATTGAAGGCTGGGATGGAGAATTATTACCCGAACACCTGATCCGTCAATCTGCCTATTCGGCGACTTGGGACGATAACGCGGCTTCCTTTGAGTGCTCTGATGAAATACTCAACCGGATCTGGGACTTGTGCCGCTATTCGATCAAAGCTACCACCTTTGCCGCCGTCTATGTCGATGGTGACCGTGAACGCATCCCTTATGAAGCCGATGCATATTTGAATCAGCTCAGCCACTACTACACCGACAACGATAAACAGATGGCCCGCGATACCTTTGACCACTTGATGGTCTACCCCACGTGGCCAACGGAATGCGCACCACACATGGTATTCATGGCATATGCTGACTGGATGCATACCGCTGACATGGCCAGGTTAAAGCCCCGGTATGAAGGACTAAAGCAAAAGCTCCTCATGGAACGTGTAGCTGAGGATGGTTTAGTCTCCAGCAACGAGAATCAGATCAGGAGCGCCGATCTTGTCGATTGGCCCAAGGGCGAACGTGATGGTTTTGTCTTCACCAGTCGCAACGTCGTGGTTAATGCGTTTCACCTCAAAGCGGTCGAGATGATGCAAGAGTTGGCCACCGCATTGGGCCATACGGAAGATGCGGCCGAATACGCCAAGCAACTCGGGCAGAAACTGCCAAAATTCCAAGAGACCTTCTTTGATTCTGAAAGCGGCGTCTATCGCGACGGCGTTGGCACGGACCATCACTCGTCCCACGCCAATTTATTCCCCTTAGCTTTCGGGCTCGTTCCTGAGGCCAAGCGTGAGTTTATTTCTGATTGGTTAGCTGAGCGGGGCATGGCCTGCTCGGTTTATTCGGCTCAGTATCTAATGGAGGCGCTCTTTATCAATGAGGCGGACAAACAAGCGATGGATCTTATTCTGGCCGAGAACGACCGCAGCTGGCGTCACATGGTGAACAGTGGCACAACAATCTCATGGGAAGCATGGGATCAAAAATACAAACCCAACCAGGATTGGAACCACCCGTGGGGCGCTGCTCCTGCTAATCTATTTCCGCGTTACTTACTAGGCGCTGAACCCCTGACGCCGGGCTGGGAAGTTGCGCGCATTCGTCCAAGTATCGGAGGACTAGAGTTTGCCCGAGGCAAAACGCCGACTATACGTGGACCGATCTACATCGACTGGGTAGCAGGCGAAACCTTCAGGATTTCAATTGCTTTGCCAAAGGGGATGCCTGCCCGGGTGGAGCTACCAGTCATTACTGGCTCCACAGGCGTCATCAAGGAGGGTAAGCCGATTCCGGCAACTAGAGTTGGGAAGCGATGGATTCTGGATGCACCCGTGGAAGGGCGCTTGGAGCTTGAAGTGCGCTAACGTTATTCTGCCAATGGGATTGCTCGATATCAAAGGAATTCTTTGACACCCAAAAAATTGTGACCCGAAAATGGTTTGAATCCCACGGGATTCAGTCCGGGACGTTACCCGTCATTCATTCCTTTCTCTTAAATTTCCTTTACAATAATGGTGGTTTATCCGATAAAAAAAATGTTCCACTTAACAATAATGATCGATTTGACTCTGGCAGCCTCTGGTTGTCTGGCGGTTAACTCAATCTGAACACATTTTTCATTCCTTGATCCGGGCAACTGGTAATCTCAGGAATGGCTAAATCTAAAAACTGAATCTTTCTCGAGTGAGAAAGAGAAAACAGGCTTTGGCATCAATGCGTGTGCGCCAAAGCCTGTTTTTATATTTAATGTCAAAGAAATATCCGCACAACTGCTTCACTCATGAATCAATTCTTGATGGCGGCAATTTGCTCTTGGGCATAATTGGACATGGACATGACTGATTTTAATTGCTGCCTGGATTCTGAAAGTTGTTGGATTGCTTCGAGAGCTGACTCATAAGCAGCCTGGGAAGACTCAATCTGGCCGGCATCGCGAAGTATATCCCCTTTTCTGATCCACCAGGATTCTTTCCTGCGGGCTTGCCCCATCAATCGATCCACTCTGGCAATTGCCATTTCGTATTGTCCAGACAGACGTTCGTATTCCAACGCTGCCATCTCCAACGTGATGGCTGATCCAAGCTTGGCAATTCCTGCGTCTATTTTTTTAACGGCCGCCTGGTAAGCTTTTTTGATCTGTTCTTCATCACCTGCTCCCCAATGACATTCCACTGCAGTTTGAGCTTGCTCCAGAAACCATTCCGGCCGAGGGTTTGGGGTGTGTTGAATGGCATTGTCGTAATGTCGAATGGATTTCTCAAAATCACCCAGTGAATAATAAGTGCGCGCCAGATTGATCCAGGCGCGTGAATCATCGTCAACTTTCTGAACATACTCATCGAGAAATTTCAGAGCCAATTTGAATTCACCCTGATTCAGATAAATCGTTCCAAGTCCCAGTTTGGCCGAGATGAGTTCAGGTTCAAGCTGAAGCGATTTCTGATAGTCCTGCAGAGCTGGCTCCGGATATTGATGCGCCAGATATAAGTCCGCTCGTTGAAGATATAATTTTGCATCTTCCGGAGCGTCCTCTATCGCCTCAGAAATTTTCAAAATCTGCTCGTGAGCTGATCCATGCCCTGAGGCTTCAACCCCCAAAAACATCGTGATCCCAGCGCAAAACGCAACAACACTCGGAGTTTTGTCTAAAGCCAATATGCCCATTATCTGTAACGGATTAATCCTTCCTCGGGACTCGGATACTTTCGACCAGTTCAGATACTTCCTCAGGTGGAGCTGATGTGAGTTTGCAAACAACCATGGATGTCGCAAAATTGATCAACATTCCCAGCGACCCGATTCCCTCAGGTGAAATCCCGAATAGCCAATGATCCGCATTGTTATTTTCAGGAGCTATAAATTTGAAATATACGATGTACGCAAAAGTAAACAACAGTCCTACAATCATACCCGTGATAGCTCCTTCTCGGTTCATTTTCTTGGAAAAGATTCCCATTAAAATGGCCGGGAAAAATGATGAAGCAGCTAAGCCGAAAGCAAATGCAACCACTTGTGCAGTAAATCCTAACGGATTAATCCCAAAATATCCCGCAACACCCACAGCTGTTCCAGCTGCAAC
>JAUIHU010000380.1 GCA_030432175.1 Verrucomicrobiia bacterium
CTGTCGAAGAAAGAGAAACACCTCAGTCAGAAATTTCTGGAGAATCCAGCTGGCCAACGCAGCCCTTTCCATTGGCTCCTCCGCCATACGCCAAACAAGGGTTCTACCCGAATGACATCAGTTCACGGAGCGCAGAGGTAGAAGAATCGCTGACTCAAAAATTTCAAAGCATGGATTTCCAGTTCGGTCCGTTATTCATTCCACCTGGGAAAAAGCCCACAGCCACGATGCCTCAGTTCAACGGAGGATCGGATTGGGGAGGAGCGGCTTATGATCCGAGATTCAACATCCTGTATGTCAACTCCAGCTCGGAATTGGAGTGGATCTCTATGCGCGAAAGTCGTCCCCGAGAAAGTATTACATCTTACGAATATGGAAGACAAATGTACCAAACCCTATGTTCCAACTGTCACGGATCACCCGGTTATTCCTCTTCGAACGCGCCGTCCCTCGAAGGATTGGGCGGACGGATGCAGCGATCGGATGCAGCATTGATCCTGGAAAATGGCAAAGGTCAGATGCCCGCATTTGGAGCGTTGGCGGAATGGGAACAGCAGGCGGCCTTGGATTTTGTTTATCAGACAGGACGCGATCGCACATTAAATTTAAAAGAACTGGAAACCACCTGGGGAGGGCAAATGCCATGGGTTGCCACCGGACATCATGAAATCAAGGACTCGGATGGATTTCCTGTCAACGCTCCTCCCTGGGGAAATCTCACAGCCATTGACTTGAATACCGGAGCCACACTCTGGGATGTCCCGTTGGGAACTTATCCGGAACTGGAACAACAGGGCTTGCCTCCCACCGGCACATTCAACATGGGTGGACCTTTAGTCACCGCAGGCGGACTGGTCTTCATTGGCGCCGCCATGGATGAACGCTTTCATGCCTATGATAAAATCACCGGGGAGTTATTGTGGGAATACCAGATGGAAGGCGGGGGTTACGCAACTCCTGCGACTTACGAAGTTCATGGAGTTCAATACGTGATCATTGCCGCAGGTGGCGCCGGCAAACCGGGAACAAAAGCCGCGGACGGGTATTATGTTTTTCGCTTGCCGGAATCCGATGAACAGTAGTTAGACCCTGCTTCCTTCAACCAATCAATCAATGTCAGCAGTTCTGGAACCTCTGTCCCCCGGTTCCAGACTGCGGATTGGTACATGTAAATCCGAGGTGTTCGTAGCGTGATAAAGACAACGTTCGGATGCGGCAGTTGAGCGACATCCATTGGCAACACTGCAATACCGGCTCCGGTGGCGACTCGTCCAAGAATTTCACTGAGGCTCTGGGCTTTTGACTGGATCTTCAGCGCTTGCCCGACGGACTGCTCCAGCTTCTCAATTAACTCTTTGCGACCAGGAAATAACTTTTCATCCAACGTGATCCACTTCTCGTCCGTCAGATCACTCATCGTCACTGACTTCCGCAACGAGGCCAGATGGTGATCCGGCAAAGCGACTCCCAGTGGAATCTTCGCCAGATGCACAACCTCAAACCGATCCTTTAAAGAATCGCAGGCTGTCCCAAGCAAAGCCAGATCCAGATCTCCGGATTCCAACGCTTCCACCTGATGAACCGGATTCATTTCCCGAATTTCCAGGTCAATATCCGGGTACTGATCATAAAACCGCCGTAATGCTTTGGATAAAAATCCGGGCAACGCAGTGGCAATGTATCCAATCGACAACCTTCGAGGCCGGTTCGATCCCAGCCCTTTCATCGTGTTCTCCAAATCCAACGCTTGACTTAAAACTTTCCTGGCCAGTTTAAATGCCATCTCTCCCTCTGGAGTAAGCGACATCCCCTGGGATTTCCGCACAAACAACGATACCCCCCACTCCTCCTCCAACTCCCGAATCTGACGCGAGATTGCCGGTTGAGAAATAAACAACCTCGCCGCTGCGCGACTCATATTTCCCTCCTCGGCAACCGTAATCAGATATTTCAAGGCACGTAGTTCCATACAGGTCTTATCAGCGGAGCGTTGCTGATTAAGTTCATCAACCAGCTTGAATCATGTGATATGAAACGCTCATTTCATATTAATGGTATAACAATTTGTTATCACGGACCAAAGAACAAAGTATTAGTCGCTGCCAGCTTTTTCAGGAATCTTATCCCACATGAAAACGACCTTGGTTCCTGAAAAGAAACTGTCCGATACAAGTATGAAAGTAACAAAAAGACCTGCCGATGAACGTGGCAAAGCTGAACATGGCTGGTTGCATGCCCGGTTCACTTTTTCATTTGCTGATTATTTTGATCCGGCTCACATGGGCTTTCGTTCCTTGCGTGTCATGAATAACGACACGATTGAACCGGGAGGAGGATTTGGAACGCATCCGCACAAGGACGCTGAGATTTTTACCTATGTTATCAGTGGTCAATTGGAACATAAGGACAGCATGGGCAACGGCTCTATCATAAAACCCGGAGACATGCAGTACATGAGCGCCGGAAGTGGAGTGTTACACAGCGAGTTCAACCCTTCCTCAAAGGAACGCACTGAGCTGTACCAAATCTGGTTGCGTCCGAATCAATCAGGAGGAGAACCTCTGTACTCAGAGAAAAAACTGGCCGACTGGAAAGCGACTCATGACTGGATCCGTTTGTTCTCCGGGGACGAATCGGATGAATCCGTCACTCGCATCCGACAAAATGCGGAGATCATTTTCGCCAGACTGGAAAGTGGTCGAAATCTATCCATACCCACAACCCAAAATCGTCCGCACAGTTGGATTCAGGTTGTGAAAGGATCCATCCGGGTTGCCGGCACTGAACTCAATCGAGCTGACGGATTGGCAATAGAAAACCATCCTGACTCTCTGGAAATTACGACTTCTGAAAACTCAGAAGTTTTCGTGTTTCAACTCAGCTAATCCAAGGTTTCATTCTCATTAGCAGACCCAACTTTTGGCTGGCGACGGAATGGATTCATTCGCCAATCAATTCACCCTGATAAAAATCCTGACTCATCTAAAATACCATGGCTAAAATACTCGTACTCTATTATTCCACTTATGGCCACATCGAAACGATGGCTAAATCTGTCGTCGAAGGAGCGCAATCCGTTGAAGGAGCTGAGGTCACCCTCAAGCGCGTTCCGGATCTGATGAATGAAGAAACCCTGCAGCGCATTGGAGCGAAAACGGATCAGGAAGCGCCGGTGGCAGATCCGAAGGAACTGGATCAATACGATGCCATCATTTTCGGGACACCCACCCGTTTTGGTAACATGGCTTCTCAGATGCGAAACTTTCTGGATCAGACCGGCAAACTGTGGATGGAAGGAAAACTGATCGGCAAGGTTGGCAGCGTGTTCACCAGCACCGGAACCGGAGGCGGGAATGAAAGCACGATTCTGACCTTCATCCCCACCCTGATGCACCACGGAATGATTGTAGTCGGCTTGCCCTACGCCTGCCAGGAACTGCTGGACATATCCAGTCCAAGAGGTGGATCTCCATACGGCGCTGGAGTGTTAGCTGGCGGTGACGGATCCCGCCAGCCGAGCGAAAACGAACTGAACCAGGCAAAATTCCAAGGCAAACATGTCGCCGAGATCAGCGTCAGACTGCATGGATAAAATGCAACGGATCCAGTAGATTATCCAATGAAACGCCCTGAAAAGGCTCAGGGTGTTTCACCTACCAAAGGCGTCACAATTTCAATAATTTTGTCTTTCCGCTTGACCTGATAGCGGATTACTTCGCCCACCTTCATGTTAAGTCTGACATTCGACTGAAATTCGATTTCGTTCCATTCAAGCGGTTTTCCATTGATCCCGACAATCACATCGCCTTCACGCAAACCGGATTCATAGGAAGCGCGACCTCCCTGAATTCCCCGGTTGATCCAACGAACATGGAGTCCCTTGCCTTCTGGAGAAATTCCATATCTGGATTTCTCACTATCCTCAACACCGACCGCCCAGAATCCTGGACGAGGTTGCAAGGACCACATAGATCCGCGCCAGCTGATGTCGGTTTCTTTCCAGCCAGAATCAAGCTGAATCGACGCCAAAACGACAGCTGTCGCATCAGCAGAAACCTGACGCTTTGCTTCAATGCGGACCTGATCACCTGCATTCGATAACCCATGCAGAACCCATTGAATATCAGCTATAGAGAGTATGGGTTGTCCATTCACTTTGAGAATTTCGTCTCCAGAACGAAGTCCGGTTTTGGCAGCAACTCCTGCAGGGTTAACAGCCTCAATGATTCGACCGTCATCACGTTGAATAGAGAGTCCTATGTTTTCCGGCAAAGGATACCTGTAGAGCATTTCCCTGGAAAAAGTTCCATTGGCATAAGCTGCATTCTGTTGCGCATCATGAATGTTATGGCAATGAATACAATTGTCTCTGGCTGTTTGTTGCCTGTAGCGATTCTTGCGAGGAAGACCTGGCATTTCCAGGGCTGTTCGGTATGGCTTTGGCTGTGGTTTCTTGGCGGCAAACTGTTGAGCGTTGCCAGGATATTCAGCATGAAACTCCAGCGCCCTCACCATTGCTTTGCGAAGTGAAGCGATGGAATTATATGCGTCAGCCCCTTCGGCGGATTGAGTTCCGTATCTTCCATAAATCACACCGTCCGCGTTCACAAAAACTGCAGCCCAGTTCAGATCGAAATCAAATTCAAACAAAGACAAATCCACACCCTTCATTTCCACTTGCCGAACCGGCACAAAAGCAGTCCTGGCCAGTTCCTTGATCACTTCATTTCCCTGAGCCACTTCAGCGTCGAAGCTGGAGCAATCCTCGCAGGGTACACAACGAAAAGTGACAAAAATAGGTTTGTTCAATCGACGCGCCTCTTCAACTGCTTTTGCGTAATCGTTGTAGATCCAATAATCAGCTCCAACAGCGTGAGCATCTTTGAGAGCCCGCAGGAGCTGTGGCAGCGTGTTGTCTTCGAATAGCGTTTCATCAACCGAACCTTCATCATCAGCGAAGGCCCCGAAGGCCAGAAATCCGGCTAGAATGGGGAGTATGAGTTTTTTCATAACTAATGGAATATTATGAGGAAGAGAGCAGAAATTAAAAGTTAAGAATATGGAGGGTTAGGTCGATGGGTGCGATTAAAGTCGAGTGGCGTGAAAATTTTCCAAGGCCAAAGGCCTGACACATACCAGCCTGGGCTGC
>JAUIHU010000381.1 GCA_030432175.1 Verrucomicrobiia bacterium
CAATACAGCGGTTTGGCGTTGCGAAAATGAATCAATGTATCCGCATCCAGAACAATCGACTTGTCGGACTGGTTTTGAATAAACCACTGGACGCGAGCGCCAAGTTCCGGGCTTGGATCTCGACGGTACCTCATGACCTCGGATTGTTGGTGAGGTATGACTTGCCATCCGATCAGCTTCAACGGTTGATCAGCCAGAACTGAAACGTGAACAGCCAGAAAAAAACAGCTGATCCACTTCCAGGCGAGAGCAAGACATTTTTTTTGATTCATTATGTAAGGAATAGAGGCGAACCATCTAATAATTGTTCATTGTTTTTTAAACACAGAGTCATTCACCCTGGACCCTGACACGGATTCGTATCCAAATGGTTTGATCCATCGGTTCAGGAGTCCACCTCCATTCGATCAACCCACTCATGCTTGAGTCCAGTTCTTCAACCGAGCTCCATTCGGTTGTGTTTGGGTGGCGAGTTTCGATAACGTATGACCATCCTGATTCTTTATAGAAATCCAGTTCAACCTTGGATGTTGCGATATTCCATCGAATAGATTGGATTTCTGGTTTTGGTAAATTGGCGGCGCCTGGTGTGGGGGAGGCAAATTCATTGAATGAATCCGCTCCGTCTGGCGAACGCCCCCAACTGACCCCTTCCACTTGCTCCGTGTATGTTGTGGTTTCAATGAGATTCAACTCTGAGTCGAAGAGGGAAACTTCCGCTCCACTAGCGGGCAACCGAAAATCGAGATGGGATTCATAACCCACCTCATCCATCCAAAACCTGACCCAGCTTCCGGATTGAAGGAAACTTAGTTGTGGAAATCTTCCCCATGCGTCATCGACTTTGATTCGCCAGTCGCTTAGTTCCAGAGGAGCCATCTGACCTGGCAATGCGTACAGCTCAATCCAGTCTTCAGATTCTGGTGGAGAGTCAGCGAGTAATTCATTCAGCGTTAAATCTCCGTTTTTCAACACAACAGCCATCACGTTTTCACTGCCTGGCGTTGGCTGGTTCAGTTGCCAGCGCAGATTTTCTACATTCCTTCCAATCGAATAATCGGGTAGCTGTGGACCAAACGTAATGGCGTCCACCTGTTCACCATCTGAATTAAACAGGCGTAATGTTTCACCCTCTCGATTGAGCGAAAAATTTAAAACCAATGCTCCCATCTGCGAATCTTGAGCCGCTTCACCGTAAATAGTGAGAAAAGCCCCAGGTTCCATTTGAACACCATCCGGGAACGCCCAGATTTGCGTGTCTTCTGGATTTCCAACCGCACCAATGCGTCCAACAATCGACCATCCACTCAGATCAACAGCCGTGTCTCCCACATTGGTCAGCTCGATCCAGTCCGGTGAAATTTGTGTTCCTTCAAGATTGATTGTGTTCCAGGACAACACTTCATTCATTAGAATATTTGACTCCATTGAATCCGCTAACGAGCCAGGAGTTCCTCCATCTTCAAAACTCACACGCCAGGCATCAGGACTCGAATTGGAATGAGATCCTGGAATCCACTCCAGAGATGGCCCGCTTCCATCCGCTTCGTTGGGCCAGGAACCGGAGTCAAAATATGTTAAACCAGCGCCTTGTGGAGCGCCCAGGTGATCATACCATTGTAACCGCTCACCACCATTACTTAGCCTTCCATCAAACCAGGCCAGTGGTTGAACCGCTGGGTATCTTTCCTGAAAGGCCTCAGGATTTTCAGCAGAGGCAATCACTCCCACTTGTCCAGGATGCAACAGAGCGCCCGTTGGTAAAATCACATCGACTCCGTCCAGGGTCCAACCGGATAAATCCACTGGATAACTGGCGCTGTTCTGGATTTCTACAAACTCAAAAAGTTCTCCTTCCAAGGGATGATAATGAATCTCGGTAAATTGAATTGGAGATTCAGTTGGATCCAATTCAAGTGAAACTTCCAATAATGCGCTCCATTCCCCGTCCCTGTATGCCCTCGCCTTTAATAAAGCGGTTCGTTGTAGTAATGGAGGTTGAGATGTATCAAACACTTGGGCTTCCGGGTGAACACGATCCCGGAAAGGCATTCTTGGGTCAGTCCCGTCCAGTGTGTAATAAATCTCTGCGCCGTTCTCATCAAGTTCGAGATTCAGAGCCATTCCCGGACTCAGCCGTTCTCCTTCCCAATTCAAATGCGGCGCTGACAAATTCGGGTACAATCCACGGTTGCGGAATTGGTTCAACACAACATTGGATCGCTGAGGAAAATAGGTATCTCGCAACCACAACCACTCATTCCACCATTCTATATCGCGTTCGTAAGGTTGTCCGGGACGCGCATTATTGGATCGCAGATCGCCCCAGCGTGCGGATTCCAGGATGATTGCCAAATCTATTTCAGCCAGACGCTTTTGATAGAGTTCCATCGCATTTGGGACACCCAGTTCCGGATCCAGCGCAAAAGGGCCATCTCGGAAAAACCAACGTTGCACTCGATCCGCAAACATCAACCGAAACTCAGCGCTGTCATTCATCAACTTCTGATAAATCTCGCCCGGTGTATTGGAATCATTCTCGACTGTGCTGTCCTGTTGCAAAGACTTCATCACATGCTCAGCGTCCCATGAAAAGAAATGAAACTTTGCGCCCGGCTCTCTCTTTCTTGCTGCATACCAATTGTGGTGCGGCCAGTCGGTATTCCCGAACCAGAAATTTAAGATCATGTAGTCTATAAAACCGATCATATCCATCATTCGATCCAGCGCATCAAAATTACTTTTATCAGACAAATCCTGGCGAACGATTCCCATCATTTCATTCCAGGCCCGGAAGTCTCCACTTACCGCTGCAAAACTGGTGGTGTTTTTCAATACATCCCAATCTTCTTTTTCGCCTCCAAGGTATGAAGCTGCAAAAGCGTCATCTGTTCGTTCATGCACCCCGAACAACCCCCAGTAAACGCCGTTAATATACAAATTGTAAAATCGTCCATGAAACGCTGGGTATCCCATTTGCTTATGAATATCTGAGACGAACTGATCCCGAACGTATTGTGATTTCACACGCTGTCCGTGATCTGGATGAATAAAAACCAAATTCAAGCCGGCATCTAATACAAGCGTATCGAACTCATCCACTGGGGATTCAGAATAAAGATCATGTCTGAGTTTGCTTGGACCGTAATCACTTTTGAACTGCAGTCGAAACGAATGTTTTGGCGCCTTGGCGGGAATCCGGCTTGAGCCTCCCTGCAATTTCAAACCAGCAAGAACTTCGAAACGATCCTCCAGCCCTCCCGGTGTATCAGTCAATCCAGGATACAGAAATTCTGCATGTACAGGCTTTTCCCATTGAGGTCCTTTGGATTGAGGGTTGGCATAAATACCGCGGTTTGTGTCAAATAAATCATCGAGATCCACTGCTAATGACAGGGACGGAATGCTGATGACTGCCTGCAGAGCGCGTTCCTGATAGCGTTCGGATTGAGTGATTGCTGGATCCATCTCATAATCGGCCGGGATTGGGCCCCAAACATTTGGCCACCCTCTTGGAGCGCTGGATTGCGTGAGGATTGCCTCAGGAAAAAAGCATGACACCAGGCTGACTCGGGAATCGAGATAATCAGCCTTGGAAGCCACAGCGCGAATCACCACTCCGCCTCTACCCCCTGTTGGCTGAATCAGGACCGGTCCTGTATAAAGCACACCGTTAGCAGGTGTAGGAAGTGCGCCATCTAAAGTATAATATATCTGTGCATCTACAACATTCACACTGAGCTCCAATGAAAAAGGAGCGTCGTAGAATCCACTGGGATGACTGAACTCAACCGGTGGCAAAACTCCCTGTATCTGGCTGGCTTCGGAGTTAGCCTCGCCGGGAGTAGGTGTATTTAAATAGTTTAACGTTCCGTTATTGGTAAGTCCGTAGGAAATGTCTGCTCGTTGCTCCGGATAGCCGGGACGCAACTCAAATACAGGTTTCCTTGGAGCTGAGTTATCAAAGAGTCCCAAATACTCGCCTTCAGAGCTGAGTTGGAAATTCAGCATGTTGACAGGAACTTGTTGTCTTGGATCCAGCTCGGAACTGTTTGCAAATAATACACGCCGTTCTCCGGCTCTGAGGGATTGTCCATCAGGAACAATCCATTTACCCGGCGCTTCAACATCGTCCGTGAGTGACCAGCCGGACAAATCAACAGTTGTGTCGCCACGGTTCCATATCTCGATCCAATCTGAAAAATTCATATCGGCATCCTGGATTCCGCTTCGATTTACGGCCAGGAGTTCACTGATCACCACTGGCGCGTTGACTAATCCGGGATTCAAGAAGAAAGTCCATTCAGCGCCAGTGAAGAGATTGGGTGGGTCTGCGAGGTCTGCGACGGATCCTGAGTTATTCCAAATGACCTGTGTCTCACCTGGTTCCAAAGGTGGGAGTGAAAAACGGTAAGGTCCAGCATCGTTTCCCATTACATCCAAAGCGGGCTGGTCGTTTACCAGTAAATCTTGGGCGCGAATTCCAGTCACAGGTTCAGACATCCAGACATCGATGAACTCCAGGGACGAAATCAAATGACCTGGGGCAGGGGCTAATCGGTCTACCTCCGGCGGCAATCGGTCCACCACTTGATATACCCAGAAACCCTGATCTCCTTCAAAAGTGAAAGGAATTCCGCCGATATCAGTTATCTCATGATCCTCCAGCCACTCCACCTGAACTTGCCCACTTCGGATCGGGTTGATTTCAAAAATAAAAATCGTGTCATCGCTTGAAGCTGTCACCCCGATCGGACTCTCCCCGTTCACCGATAAATCACTGGCGTTAACGCCCTGGACCGGTTCGGAGAATGTCACTTGTATGAAGTTCAACACATCAATCTCACCAGGCTCAGGAAATAATTCAACCACATCAGGCGGGACCTGATCCGGAAACTCAGCGATGGCTTCCAATTCAAACACCAAATCGCTACTCGTTCTGGATCCATTAAACACCTGAACTGCTAAAAGATTTTCTCCATCCCGTAACAATCTCTCTGCTTGGGGAACAGTTATTTCAAAAGGAGTGGGTTCAGTTGCTGAAGCGGCCAGGTCATCGAACTCAACATTACTTGCTGGCATATTGACTCTGCCAACTTCGCTTCCGTTCAGCCAGATGTCGGCGGTCATGCCCGGGCGGAGCTTGT
>JAUIHU010000382.1 GCA_030432175.1 Verrucomicrobiia bacterium
ACGGTATAACTTATTTCCCCTTCTATTTTTTCAGCGATCTGAAAACCCGGAATATAATTATTCTGCCGTTTTTCCTTTCTATGGAACCATGCAAAACCGGCTGTTAAGAAAACGGATCCGCTTCATTCTTTTTCCGCTGTATGGTGAATCCGAGAAGAAAGACTTTGTGACATACAATTATCTTTATCCATTTTTTCATTGGAGAAAAGGCCCAGCAACTGTGGGTTGGCAGGTCTGGCCACTCAGTGGATGGGAACGGCGAGAAACTCGAATCATCACTGACACCTGGGGGGACCAAGTGACGGATCCCGGTTACCGGAAGTTTTCCTTGTTCTGGCCTCTATTTTTTCACAATGACCTGGACCTTGGATCCGACAACCCGGTTCGCGAACGCATTTTTATTCCTTTCTACAAAATAGAACGTTCTCCTTTGAGGGATTCTTACACTATTCCATGGCCTTTTTTCACATTTACTCATGATCGGGAAGACAACTATCGTGAAGTTGGCGCTCCCTGGCCTTTAATTGTTCGAGCATGGGGCGAAGGGAAACAAACCACGCGGGTTTGGCCTTTTTTCAGCAAATCCAAAAGCCCTACACTACGTTCAGATTTTTATGCCTGGCCGATTTACAAATACAACGAAACCAATTCTGATCCACTACTGCGACAAAGAACCCGTATCCTGTTCTTTCTGTTTTCCAATTTGAAAGAAACAAACATTCCCAAGGAAACCACCAGTCGAAGGGTGGATCTGTGGCCCCTTTTTCAATGGAGAAAAGAATTCGATGGACGCACACGACTCCAAATTCTTGCGCCAATCGAAATTTTCACACCAGAAAACCCCAGCATTGAAAGAAACTATTCGCATCTCTGGTCTATTTGGAAAAATGAGACCGGCGCGGATCCATCCAATAACAGTCAATCATTCCTCTGGAACCTCTACCGGGAGCAGCAAACTCCCGAAGCAACCACCCGATCCGTGTTATTTGGCTTGATTCAACGCGTCAAAACTGAAGAGAACATTGAATGGAAACTGCTTCACTTTTTAAAATTTGGTCAACCATCCAGGTAATCAAATGGTTTGAAAATTTTGGATTCGTTTCAAATTAATTTGATTTTCTTTTTGTTCTGGCTAAGAAAATTAACGTGACGGCCCGATCCATCATCGGGTTAAGGATCGAATCGTTAAGAAAAAATATGTATAAACAAAACCATCTAATGAATTGGACACGCAAGCAAAGCCTGATTTTGGGAATTGCTGGAATCATTGTCGGAACTACAGCGCTGGTTCCAAGCGCGGTGGCACAGGAAGCTGACGCTGAAGGGGAATCATCAGACGTCTCGGAAGTCGAACCTGAAAAGGAAAAGAAAAAATCTCTTTGGAAACGCAGCGCAGGTCTCGGTTTTACAATGACTCAAGGCAACGTTGACTCTGTGCTTGGAACAGCAAGTCTGAGAGCGGACCGCAAAGACAAAAAGCACGAGTTGAATCTGGGCGCCGACTTTACGTACGGTGAGGTAGATGATCAGAAACAGACTGAAACTTACCGTGGATTTTCTCAGTACAACTACTTGTTTGAAGAACGATTCTACGGTGGTGTCAAAGCGGATGCATTCAAAGACGCAATCGCTGAAATCGACTATCGTTTTACCTTGGCTCCTTTGCTCGGTTATTACTTCATCAAGAACGACACTTCCACACTCGCCGGGGAAGCTGGTCCAGCATTCATTTATGAACGGCAGGGAGATAATTCCACAGGATATATGACTTTGCGTTTAGCAGAAAGATTTGAACATCAGTTCAATGAGCGTGTTCGCTTGTGGCAGTCTGTTGAATACTTGCCACAGGTGGACGATTACACAGAAAACTTTCTGATCAATGCTGAGGTTGGAATTGAAGCCAGTTTGACTGATCGTCTGAGTCTTCGAACTTTTGCACAGTACTTCTACGACAATCAGCCAGCTCCAGGCAGAAAAGAAGGTGACCTGCGATGGGTCAATGCGCTTAATGTGTCCTTCTAATTTTATTGTCAGGATTTATTTTTCTCAGTCCTAGAAATTTCCTGAAACTTTCGGCCTCTCTCTGGTAATCCAGCGAGAGGCTTTTTAGTTGGATTGAGGCGCCAGTTTTGAATGTTTTATTCGTCTAATCTGTACTCAATCTCGCGCAGCCTGAGATCCGCAAATTCAGCGCTGAACCGAAACTGGATGCCAGCATCACTCGAAGCACGAGCCCATAAACTGATTCGGTCCTCGATGGGCCTCAGTGGCGGAGATTGAAACGGAATCCACAATCCTTCCATAGCATATCGAGTTCCCCATTTTATTGTTACAGCATCGGGATTCTCCCCCTGGCCAGACTCATCCCAACCAACATTGACTTGTGAATTCAGCCCTGGACCATAACTGCTCCTGATCCAACCCGTGAATATATAGCTCTGATGAGGATCTAATCCACTTGCTGTATAAACCCATCCTCCATCAATCGCTCCACCTACTTTACCAAACCTCCCACCATCATGGACCGTCAAAGCCCAGCATGGACGGTTCCCTTGAATAAATCTCTTTTCTTTGGAAAACTGAACTTGATTCACCAGAGAAAAAGACCTCCATGGAGCCACATAGGGTTCGGATTCTTCAAACGGCTGGATCAAATTTCTTGCGCTCAGTCTGGGGCCCCTCAATAAAGTGGCGGGATCTTCACATTCTTTCAGTGAAACTCGCCACCTCACTGGTTCAACATTCGACGTTGACTCCTCAAAGAGATCCTTTTCATAAGTCACAATTAAAGCATTCAAAGTCCCGGCAATTGGATGGTTTCTATTTTTTACCGCAGATTTCAAATGCAAATCATTGTCGTCATCGGGTCTCAAATAAGGGTTAAATCCGATATTCCCATCACTCTCCAATCCCTTGATATTAACAAAATTCCCCAGAGTAAACTCATTCTCCAGAGTTCGCCAACTCACCCAATAACGGCCACCTTCATCCAAAGGTATTTCCTGTGGAGCAAACACCGCTCCAAATGCGCCCCACGACGCATCGCCTGTGTAATTTCCAATCCCAGATGCAATTTTGGTAAATCCGGTTTGAGGGCCATTGGGAAATTTTTTATGAATTGATACAGCTACCTTCTGTCGATCAATCGGTGGTTGGGATCCTCCAACAGCGGCATACAATGCTACGCCAGCAAGCGACTTTCCCCTTGCTATAAAGCTTTGTGACCATTCAGGAGCAAAACCAGCAAAATCTCCAAACACCTTGCTGGATTTGATATTGTACGGAATCAACAGTCCATCCCCGTCTCCATCAACGGTTAACCAAATATTCTGGTTAATTTTTTGCCACTCTTTTTCGTCCAACCCCAAGCGCCAGCAGCCTGAATCATCCGCGGGATCCAACTGCTCAGATAAGAAGGATTGCATCCCATGGGCCTCTTGCTGCGCAGTCAAACGCACTGCATAATACTCTCCGGGCTTCAAGGGAATCTCACCTGAATTCCATCCTGCTTGATAAGGTTGAAATTTAACTCCTCCTAAATCCACATTCCTCGCAATTTGAGATGGTCCTATTTGGGTCCAGGTTAATGGTTGGTTCATTGAATGGTTTAAATCATAAATCTCAACCCGAATATCCTGACCTTCAGGGCCAACTCCATCTATTCCATCATGGGCCAACTTAAATCCAACGTGAGTTACAGAAGTCCCTTGAGCCTGAAATATCTGAAAATAGGACTTGGCTGATGTCTCATCCCAACTGGATTCGTTTGTCATGGCATAATCCCATTTCATCTCCAGCCGAAGATCACGCATTCTCTCCGCTCGACGAATCGGGATACCTGTCCAAACAGCTGGCCGAACAGGTTCTTTATGGTTGAAGCCAAACACTGAATAGTACCCCGAAGCCCCCTGAAACTGCCACCAACCCTTTGGATGATCTTCAAATGATTTGAATGACCTAACCATTTGATTGGGTCCCGGCAAAGCTGAAACAATCCAGCTGCCTCCCAGCGCCTCAACTTTCTGAGGTAAACCACGATATATCCCAGGATAAACTACCTGAATTTTACCATCGAATTGAGAAACTCCACTCCAGTTCCGGATATCTGCTGACTGCGCGGACACCATGTTTGCCATCAGGAAAAATGGAATGGTGAATATCCTGAATAAGTTCTTTAGCCTGCAACTCATAATATCAAATACCTGTAAACGCTGATTCAAACAACAACTCGACAATCATTGCGAAAAGTATGATTTTGATTCTGCATTCCGTTGACATTGCAATGCTTTACCTGTGCATGTCATTTGATTGAGAAGACAACATCACGCTCATTCTGCAAACCTTCCATTGCCTTGAAATCCAATCATAGATCAGACTGGACATGGATCTATCAAAGTGATCCAGACAGTCAGCGATTGACTTTGCCGCCTTTGAATTCCGGATATAGATTTATACGTTTCCAATACACCAACTGATCATCGCCCATTCTTGATCAATAACCTGAAACAACTATTTCACTTTATTCCAATAGTTGGCCCTGAGCTTGCTACATTCGATTTGTCCATTGATCCTCGGACCAAAAGGTGGGGGCCTTAAGGTTCAGGACGTTCCTTGGAGCGTGTAATGGAATGCCCAATCCTACATCCAATTAGCCGCTTCCTGATGCAGCCAGCTGTTGTCTTACGATTTCAGAGCCTTCAGTGAAGCGGCTATGGTGTTGTATCCAAAATAGTGTTTTACTACTTCTTATCAGCCGTTCTGTTTCGGTCAATACCTCTTTTCAATGTCCTGCCTTAATGCCTTGCAGCCAGTAAACTTGTCGCTCGCCAAATCCACGAAGTAATACTGAGCCTCTAGATTCAAGTTCGAAATCCGATCCTATAAATGTCGCAGTTTCCTGAGACAACTGTATCCGATCCGGAACACCTTGAGATTCCATCCGACTCGCCAGATTCACTGTCTCACCCCAGAGATCATAAGTAAATTTCCTCTTTCCAATAATACCAGCGCTGACAGGTCCGGAATGAATCCCGACGCGCATTTTCAGGGGTAAATTGTTTTTCTCAGCAAAACGACGCAATTCTTTTTGAATATCCAAAGCAAATCGCGCCACTCGATAAGCATGATCTTCAGCAGGCAAGGG
>JAUIHU010000383.1 GCA_030432175.1 Verrucomicrobiia bacterium
GCGAAGCAGACGGATCCGACGGCAATCCCAGGATCAAAAACTCCATGGAAGAAGGCCGCCAACGCCTGAAAGAAACTCAGGAAGCGCTGCATTATCTATGCGGTCCGGTCCCGCCCCCCAAGGCCATCGAACAATACCAGAGATACTTCTGCGGCGACGTCAATGATCCGGAAGCCCTGCAAAACACCGAACCGTTGCGGATTGAATTCTACAAAGCCGTCGCCAACCTGATCCGAGCCTACGCTGCACTGGCCCCGGACATCGATCAGGCGGGATTTTCGGACACACAAATCGAAGCGACACGCACCGAAGTCGCCCATTACACTGAAATCAGGAATACCCTCAAACGCCATGCTGGAGAAGAACTCGACATTTCTCCCTTTGAAGCCGACATGCGGCACCTGATCAACACCTACATCCAGGCCGACACCCCGGAAGCCATTGGATCCCTCAACGACCTCTCCCTCGTCGAACTCATCGTCGACACCGGAATTCACGACGCCATCGCCCGGCGCCTCAACCAGAAAGGCAACCTCACCAAGGACGCCATTGCGGAAGGCATTATCAACAACGTCCGACGCACACTCATCCGAGGCCGACTCACCGATCCGAGATTTTATCAGCAAATGTCTGACCTCCTTGAGGATTTGATCCGACAACGCCGGGAAGAAACCCTATCCTACGAAGAATTTTTAAAACGCATCGAAGAAACCGCCCGAACCATTGCCGGACGCGAACAGCGCTCTAACATTCCACCCGCGCTGCAAGGCCACCCTCAAGCCATCGCCATTTACAACAACCTGCCCGATCCACTCCCGGAATCCGTCATTGACGAAGAAGATCTCGAAGCATTGCGGGAAAGCGGAGAAAGCCAGAACTACCAAAGTGAACTTCGAGTGCAACTGGCATTCCGCATTGACAGAACCATGAAAACCGAAGCTCCGGCGGACTGGCGCGGGGATGAAGCCAGAGAACGCAACGTCAAGAATTTGCTGCACAAGCTGTTGGGTAAAAATAAGGAAGCCACATTGGAGATGTTTGAGTTTTTGAAAAATCGCCCTGACGCAGAGTGAACCCCATGACAGAGATTCTCCAAATCGGCGAAATCAAAATCCAGGTCACTCGGAAGGACATCAAAAACGTCCACCTCTCCGTACATCCCCCTGACGGAAAAGTCACCCTTGCAGCCCCGCGATCCACCCGACTCGAAGTCGCCCGCGCCTACGCCATCTCTAAACTCCGCTGGATCCGCAACCAGCAGGTCAAACTCAGGAACCAGGCGCGAGAAACTCCACGACAATACATCGAAAGAGAAAGCCACTACCTCTGGGGACGCCGCTACCTGATGACACTCAAAGAAACCACCGGGCGAACGGGTGTCACCCTGGATCACAAACGCCTGACCCTGAACCTTCGATCCGGCAGCGACCAAGCCACTCGCGAGCGGCTCATCCATGAATGGCATAAAAAGCAACTGCGGAAAGTCCTCCCTGCATTGATCGCCAAATGGGAAAAGAAACTAAACGTCCACGTCCACCAGTGCTTTCTGCAGCGCATGAAAACCAAATGGGGCAGCTGCAACCATAAATCCGGCAACATCCGCCTGAACACCGAACTCGTGAAGAAACCCAAGGACCTGCTTGAATATGTCCTTGTCCATGAAATGGTTCACCTCATCGAGCCCACCCACAGCGAGCGTTTTTTTGAGATCCTGACCCGAAATTACCCCGGATGGAAAGAAGCCAGGGCAGAGTTGAATGAATTGCCGTTGAGGATTTAGAGTTGGCGCTGGGGTTCAGCATTCCGGGACGCCACCGTCTTTTAATCATACCTGTGAAGGGATGCTGGCTCCACTCGCCGAGCTGGGGCTCAGCGTTCCCAGGGAGCCACCCGACTTTAATCATACCCGCGATCACTGTTACCCGAAAAAAGTTCTTTTAAAATCGATTAATTTACGACACCGCTATTCAGTTTGTACTTACATTTTGGAAACCTGGCACAACCCCAGAACTCCCCATATTTACTTTTTCTTTTCACCATCTTAACGTCACATGAAGGGCAAGTTGGGGTTGTAAAATCTCCTGAAAAAACCTGTTTTAATATAGACAAGCCTGTTTCTCGTTCCAACTTGTTAAAATCCAGTATGAGCTGTTTTGAGTTTACAAGTTTTATCGACTTTCCTATAGCAAATTGTTGGGCTGCTTCTGTAAAATCAGTAATTGAAAATAAATATGAATTCCTGGCATTTTTAGCGACCATTACACCGTACAACTCTCTAACCACACTCACGCCTACTGAAGATGTTTTCCACGCTTTACATTGAATAATCGAAACGATCTGGCTAAATTCAGAATTATCTTCTCTTACAATCAAGTCAATACCATCATCAGGACCAACACTGTATCTTTGAGCCTTCACTCCTTCTGCATTAAGAAACAACTCGACCAATATTTCAAAACACCTCCATTCCAACTGATGCAAATTTTGCATCGTCAGCTCATCACAGTCCTTAATCTCAGCTTTTGGCAACGCCTCAATACTGGTATTATTATCCCCACACGATGCTTTGTCTGAGAAAGGAAAAAACTTATAAATCACATAAAAAATAACAAATACAGTCCCAGCAAGTATAAAAATTTTTGCTGCGCTTGCCATGTTTTCTACAGTTTTGCTTATATCTCCTTTGGCGCTAAAAAATGAGAGTACGAATATCAACCCAATAACAAGTTTGGTTATATTGCCGAAATAGTCTTTGCGGGATTTTTTAGACATTAAATCGATGGGGGCTAAATTTATTCAGATCGAAATTCAGTGAGGCGCTTGTTGAACTATGCCACGAGATCTGGAGATCCGGGATACCGGTTTGAACAAAAACATCCCAAATGAATGAGAACTTCACGCAACCGCGTGTCCGACCAACTCATCAACATCCGCGGAACCTCATGAACGGCCTCCATCAACTCATTCAATTGCTTGTTCTGCATTCTGCATGACCAAAGAGAACCTGTGCAAGCAAATCCCGAAAACAAATCGAAAGAAACTCTTGAAGGGGGGGGCGCCCTTGAAGGGGGGATGCCCATGAAGGAGGGGGCGCCCGTGAAGGGACGCCCGTACGGGCATGCCTTGCGCGTGCCCCGGTGTGCGAATTAACCCCACGCTTTCCCAATATGCCCCATGCCTTGCGCGTGCCCCGGTGTGCGAATTAACCCCACACTTCACATTCTGCCCTATGCCTTTGAGCAGGAATGTAATATGTAATAGATGAAAAAGCTTGACCTATCTGTGACTTTTAACCCATTAGATAAGCTAATTTTTACGGCATAGATATTTTCTCATATAGAAATAAATGAAAAGAACTGCGTATTTTTCCCCGGACGCTCCCTATTGGCGGGCTTTCAATCGCGCTGCTTTTATCGGATTGGCTATCATTTCTTTGACCTGTTCTGCTTTCAGCCAGAATCCTTCTTATGCAGGACGTGAATTTCGGCGTGTATTTGAGCATGGCACGGTTCCGCAGGGCGCTCCAAAGAGTGTCGGTGTGACGCAGGCCTTTCTCGCAGAGTCCACGGTGTATTTCCAAAGTAATTTTGACCCGCAGGGATTTTACAGGGTGGATGAAACAGGCGCTTACTCCATTTCAAATAAATACGATCCGGGATACGAAATGGCCATGAATTGGTTGTTTATGGGATTTACGGAACCGAATACCGTTTTATTTGTCCCAGTGACTTTCAACAATATTTTACCTGTATATACTTATGGGCCCAGTGGACTAGCCGCAGTCAGTTCTCCTACACCTGAGCAAGGCCTCAATTACGGGAATTATTTTGATGGCCGAATGGTTTATTACAGGGTCAACGGTAATTCAGGAGCACAGATCTGGCAGTACGAAGCTTCGCAACCGGACACTTTGCTTTACAATGTGGACAATTTTCCGGGCCTCAATGGTTTTCTGGATTATGATGGGGAATCCATGGTTCTGAGTTCAGGAGAGGCCACTGTGGACGCCACGGTCTGGCTCAGATTGAGCGACGGAACATTGAAGCCAATCATCAAGGAAGGAGATCCTCTTCCGGGTTCTGAAGGAACCTACACCGGTTTGGCTGTGCTCGATACAGCCCATGTGAGCCAGGAGAGAGTTTATATGCTGGCAGAAAGCAAAGAAAAATTTCCTTTCTTCAGTGACAGGACACTTTGGTCCTCCGACGGAAACACCACCGAAGTGATCGCCACCCGTGGCATGGCAATTCCCGGACAGGGCGGAGCCATCTTGGATGGGTTTGATATTCTGGATGTTTTGGATGGCAAAGTATGGTTGAACGTCTCACAGTCTCCAGGAGGCAAGTCTGTTTATGCTGTGAAAGATGGAGTCTGGGATCTGGTGGCATCCTCCGCCATGTCCTTTGATGGGCGCACTCCAGTGGCATTACAAAGCTTTAAACACGGGATGCGGGGAGATACCGTGGCGATATTAGTCTCATTTCTGCAGCCAAATTTCACTTTGGCTAATGACCTGTATGTCAATGGTCCACTTCCAGGTTTTAATACAACCGGTGGAGGCAATGATGGCCCGCCTTTGACGATTGTGCCAGGGCCGAACGGTTCCATGAGTTTGAGTTTTGAGACTCAGACAGGAAAAATTTACACCCTGCAGTCATCCGCCGATTTGAGTGGATGGAATAACGAACAGGATTCTGTGGTGGGGGATGGTTCTACTGTGACCTGGACGCTCAATAACACAGGAGGAACCAGATACTTCCGTGTTGAAGTCGTGGATGTTTGAGCAAGTTCCAACAAGGTCAGCCTTCAAATCCAAAGCAAATCTTTTTACAAAAGATTTGTGCAATGAAGGCTGACTTCAAATTAATCCTATAGAATCCCAACATATCCACCCAGCGTATTCTTAGCTACCGTATCAGGAAGCCATCTTGAGTCATTAGGGCTCCAGTAGAATCCAATAGTCATCGGGATAACGCCTTCAGAAACATTTGTTTTTACAATAAAACTAATTGTAGCAAACAAAAGATTTTCCTTTTCCAGGATTTTATCAATCGATTCTTCATATTGAAACAACCTGGTAGTACTGCCTTGAATTCCAGGGTAGAATTTCATATTTATTCTTCCCACCTTGGGAAGCA
>JAUIHU010000384.1 GCA_030432175.1 Verrucomicrobiia bacterium
CGAGCAAGAATCATACTGCCCGAAGCAGCAAACTCCTGGTCTTCCGAAGAACGCCAGGCGGCCATCGCTCATGAACTTTCACACATCAAAAATCGCGATCTGGAGTTTTACTGGGTTTCCGCGGTGGCGCAAAGTTGTTTCTGGTTTCTTCCCTGGGTCCACCGCCTGGTTCAATGGTTGATTCTGGACCAGGAACGCGATGGAGATCAGGTGGCGTTGGCTTGTGGAGTGCCAAAAGATACTTACCTTGTTTTTTTGACAAATGTAGCAGCGCGTGTTCGGTCCGAAACTAATTTAATTCCCGTCGGAGGGGAAAAGTTGCAGCTGTCAAGTGTGGGCTTACGAATGGCGTCTGGCAATGAATCGAGTTTGAAACGTCGAGTTCAATCTATTGCTTGCTTTGATGCTCCACAAACTGCCGGGGCACGCGCTTGGCCATTAATAGTAGCAACCTCGCTGTTGGCAGCAGGAGTCGGCTTGGGAAGCGCTCAAATTAATTTCTCTGAAGAAAAAACTGGAAAGCCTGAAAAACATTTAACGGCTGATTCCCAAACTGAAGTAAATCATATCAGTCTGCTTGATGAGTTAAATCTTGAAGCCGAAAATCTATTGTTCTCCAATTCAATTCAGTCAAATCCTGAATCGTCCTTAACTTCAAAAGCGACTCCTGATCCACAAACTGGAAGTGATTCCAAAACACCAGAAGTGTTTACCAGAGTTCTACGAATCTCAGCCGAGGAATCAGAGATCCAAAAATTGTTTGAAAGACTTCGCGCCCTGGGATTTCAACCTCCAGCCTCCCTATTCTTTAATAAAAGGATCGGAGCATTACTTTTCAGAGGAACATCAAATGATTGGAGCGCTTTGTTGCCAGAGTTGATGAACCACCAAATCCGGATCGAAACTTCTTCTTTTAATGAGAATTGGGTTGCGGCAAACAACTGGCACACTCGTGTATTTAAAGTTCAAAACCCGGAAGTCATTGCATCTATAAGACAAAACTCTCAAGAATGGCTGGAATCATTCATTCAAGAGTTAAAAGGCTCTGGCGCAAATATCCATTCTGATACACAACTGTTTGTCACAGAGAACAATCCAGAACAAATCCTGATCAAAGCGCTAGAGCAGGATATGGACTGGATCACCGAAGCTTTGACTCTGAAGGTGGCTGTTAAAGCTGCGATCCATGCCAAGTTCACCATCCTGGAAATGGATGAATCTGTCGCAAAGGAGTTTGTTCAACTTTGGTCAGAAGGCGACCAGATTCGAACTGAGTTCGATTACCAGGTCCGTGAATCATCCGGACTGCAGGAAGCTCTGGTCAACTCGATGACAAATCAGAGTCTTGCAAGCAGTGATAAGAAATTAAATCCAACCGATGAAACAACGGCCAATGAAACAGAGCCCAAGTCAGAAGATTTCCCAAAACTTCAGATGATTCTGCCAGACTCCAAGTACCGGGAGGTCATGAAGTGGGTAAAGGGTCAATCCATCGATATCCTCAGCGCCCCACAGGTCACAACCCTCACCTCACGTCAGGCTCAAATTCAAATTGCTCAGGAAATTTCAGTGGTCAATGGAGTGGAAACTTCAGAGGGGACAACCAACTATACCACTCAACAGATTCCTTATGGTCTCAGTATTGACATGATCCCAACGGTTGATCTGCCAGGAGCTGAAGAAATTAGCAAACCAGCAATTGATTTGGCTTTAGTAGTCCAGTTCAGTGAGTTCCTTGGATACGACGATCCAAAAGATTTATCCAAAACAACAACTTCAGATAATCAACAGGGTCCAAAACCTGTCATCCCGCTGCCTAGATCCAGGAAACGCACTCTCACCACTCAAGTGAATATCCCCGACGGAGACGCTCTGTTGATTGGATCATTACCTACCATCAACAAACAGACCATGAAGAGCAAGGTCCCCATGTTGGGAGACCTCCCTCACATTGGTAAAATATTCAGGCGTGAACAATCACAAGAAGTGCGCAAATTGAGGTTTATTATTGTGCAGCCAACCATTGTTAAAGAGTAGCAACAGTTGACGTGACAATAACTGTTCGTTAATGAGGTCTACACATTTATGATAAACGTTTGGCAGCTCTTGTTGAAAAGCTGAGATGAGATTTTTCCCTCATTCCATCTCCAAATCCTCGCTAATCATCTTTACCTCATTCATAACTTCGCCGCTTGCCTTGATCCAGCTTGCGGTGAGTTGTGCTGTTTGCAAATCATCAATGGCTGTAATTTTCAAAAACGTTTGCGGTTCTTCAGCCGACCAAACCAGCGCCGGGTGTTCAACGTTCAAGCTGGGAATGATTCCGTCATGAACCGGAGAGGTGATAAATTGGTGCAGCACATATCCTGCGCGCTGTTTGGATTCCGGATAAATCAGATGACGTGATACATGAATATCTCCGCCGAGTAGAATGATACCTGAGATGTGATTGTCGCCAATCCATTTTTCAATCGCCAGACGTTCATGCATGTAGGTTCCCCAGTCATCTGATTCAGAGTTTTCCTTGTCATCCCAAATCATTCCAGTCGCCAGAATCTTGAATGGCGCTGTGGACTCCAGGAGTCCTGCTTTCAACCATTCCCACTGTTGGTTCCCCAGTAGAGTTGGCAAATTCGGATCGGCCCAAGAATCTTCTGTTCGCGCAAACCATCTCGCATCCAACAGGAAAACTTCCACTGGACCCTGCCGGAAGCTGGTGTAAATACCCTGACCATTTTCACCATGTTCAGCATTGGGGCGATACTCGACAAATCCCTGCCGGGTAAATTCTTTTCCAGGTAAGGTCCCATCAGAATCGTTACGTCCAAAATCATGATCATCCCACGTCCCCCAGAAAGGACGAGTACGAATCAATTCGGCCAACTTTGGAATAGATGCAAATCTACGGTAAGCGTCACGCACTCGCGCCAAGTCCACCGTGTCGATATAAGGAGTATCTCCCATCAACACCAGGCCATCTGCTCCCTGCTTTGCCATTTGACTCCAAACAGCGGAATCTTCGAATCCAGCGCAGGATCCGAACACCAAAGTAGTACGATTCGGCTGTTTCAGATCTGGCGCGGTATTGAAGTAATAATCATTTCCTGAACAGAACTCTTTATCGCTAGAACGAATACTGTAGTGGTACTTCGTTGAGGGCGCCAGGCGCCCAATTTCCCAGCGCAGACAGAAATCATTCTCAGCGCTGGACTGAGCTGATCGCTCCGCTACTACCTCATTTCCATGGTCATCAACAAGACTCAGAGTCCACTCCCCACCATCCGGAATGCGCGCCCAAATAGTCGCTGAGGTTGCGGTTAAGTGACCGATGAATGGACCTTGTGCTTTAGCCGGATCCCAATCCGGTCGCGGCGCTTTCACACCAACAGGACGCGCAGTCAGAAATTGCGTTTCCGGAGAAGGAACAACCATTAACACATTCTCAGCTGTCACGGTCTTTCCACTGTCTTCTCGTCTATGCAGGGCCTGTACTTGGCGCGCAGTGAGTTCCAAATCAAATACTGCCATATCATCAATCCACCCATCCCAATCCCGCGTCCCATCACCAGCCCGGTGATTTCCAATATGCAATCCGGTCATCCACTCCAGTTCAATTGAAGGATCAAATGTCATATCATCCCTCAACTCGCCATTATGATAAAACCGACAACGTCCCTCCGGACGATTCCAGATCATCGCCACATGATTCCAGGCGCCGTGCTCAATCACCGGACCGCTGGTGTCGCTCAAAGCTGCGCGGGATTGATTTAAAAACCACCATTCTGCATCTCGAACACCTGCATCATCAGAGCGTAGACCAAATGCCAGGGAGTATGTTGGTGTGGATTCCCAAACGAAAGTCCTCTGATCCATCCCATCACCACTCAGGTCTTCGCATCGGTACCAGGCAGTCACTGTGAAAGTATCATATCCCTTATGACCAAACAAAGGATTCCGCACATCGACAAATGTCTGATTGCCTGATCTGAAACCGCTATCCAAACGTAATGCGCCAGACCCTATTTGAGATTCATCAGCCGGCTTTCCGATCGTCACAAATTCAGGATCTGAAGGAAATCCCTGGTACAAGTCATTATTAACCGAGCTGGAAAAATCCTCATCAAACGCCCAGTGAGCAATCAGACCAAACCCCTGCTGGCGTGACTCAGCTCCCGCAATTTGTGTTCCGATCCATGACAGACATGCGATTGAAACCGCCAGAATTGGAGATTTAATCAACTTCGTTTTAACTGCTTTCATTATTTGGTAATTATTATTTCAAACAGTGGAGTATTCGCAAACTATTGGATTACTCTATTTGCAACTAACAAAAAAGCCGAACAGTTCCTGTATGGAATCTGCTCGGCCATCAGGTGGCGCTGAACGTACTTGAATTACCAGCGCCCAGGATTCATTGATTTTTAAGGTTGAACAATCCGATAAAAACCGGAGGCGTTCACTGGGTTAATTTGTATTGAGCTTTCGGTTATTGGATCACTGACATCTGTCCATTCAGCTGATCCCAGCTCGGATTGTGCTTGTACTCGGAATGGTCCAGCCCCACCACTCCAGCTCAGGTTCAACATTCCATCTACCCACTCCACTGAAGTGATCACAATCTCAACGGGAACTTCCAGCCTCTTAGGACGAGGAATCGCTTGGCCTTGTGACAGATAATCAATTTCATGGCGAAGCAGGACACGGTCCCAGACTCCGACATCGTCGATCAGTCCATCAAAGAAGCGACCGTTGCCAGCGCGGTAACTTCCAATGTGAAATCCAACAGTTTCAGCGGTACCGACTCCCACAGGTATCTCTGGTGTAAAAACAATATCCTGCAGCTCTCCGTTCAGGAATACGTGGGCAATGCCAACAGTGCTGTTAAAAGTAACCGCCAAATGATACCACTCATTCAGATTTACCACGACACCTGTATCAGCGCTGGTGGAGGTTCCGTCGGCAAGTCTTGCAAATACTTTTGGCGTTCCAGCCGGAGTGACTTCTGCTGAGATAGCCCAGTTGGAATCCGAGGTTTCCCAAAGGAAACGGCGTCCTTCTCCCCCGGTGACTTTAAACCAACCGGCTACAGAATAGATCAGCGAACCATCGAGAATGACTTGATTGTCCACATCCACG
>JAUIHU010000385.1 GCA_030432175.1 Verrucomicrobiia bacterium
ATGGCTGCTTGTTGTGCAGCCTTGGCTTGAGCCCGGGCCCGTTTAGCGGCCTCAATCACCTCTGGGTGAGCTTGCGTTTTTAGATGGCTCCGCCAGAAATGCTATGGCGATGGTGGCTCAACCCAGTATCCTCCTCCTGATGCAACGCCCTGAGTTTGAAAAGTTAGCCAAACGCGAACCACACTTGGGGATGGTCGTCATGAAAAATATTGCCCTGGATTTGTCTCAAAAGCTCCGCAAAATCAATTCCAGCATCGCTTCAGGTTCCAAATAGTTGGCGTTCACCAGGCTCATTCGCGGATAAAACACAGCCACAAACACTTATACGCGCCAAGTTGCAGTGTTTGACTTTGCAGCGTTTCTCCGATTGGGCTTCCCGTTATGAGATCCTTGCCGATTTGATAACCGCTCAGATGTTCCATTATTGGCGCAGTGTCCAATTCCACAAAATCTCGCGTTACATTATGCACGCAGACCACACGCTCCAAACCATCTCTGGAACTGCGGACCAGAGCAAAGACATCAGGTCCGAGGTTCAAGATGATCTGTGGAGCTTCCGGATGAAATGAAGGGTGTTGGGACCGTCTCCGCAAAAGGGTTGTCAATGTTTCGAAGACATATTTCTGAGGGCTATCTGCTTCAGTGATCCAGGCGTGCAACTCAGCTTCATTGAATTTTTTCCGGTTGATGGACCTCGCTGCGCCGGTAAGTTGAACTCCTTCATTGTGATTCGGAGTGGCGATCAGGCTGTGGAAATAAATTCCTGGAATGCCCTGGAGCGCCAGCATGATGGTTTGTGAACACAGAAATCTTGAAACGCCGGTCACAGAACGATCATTCTGGCATAAAGCGCTATAATAAGTGATGTTCAATTCATACGGGGACTCCGTCCCGTCCGGCATCATTCGACTGGAAACATGACCTCCACGACTTTCAACTTCCTGTTTTAGAAACCTTAACTCTGAATCGGGCAATATGCCCTGCAGTGGCCGCACCCCAATTCCGTCGTGCGACGCAGTGAAGTTAAAGAAGCATTGCCCTTCCGGCAGCTCCGGCAGGCCCTGAGCCCACTCGGTTAGCCATTTAGAGCTGCCAGTCAGTAGCGCGTGCAATGTCAAAGGGGGCAGACTGAATTGATAGACCATGTGCGCCTCATCCCCATCGCCGAAATAAGAGATGTTTTCTTCATGAGGAACATTGGTCTCAGTGAGGATAATGGTGTTCGGAGCTACAATCGAAAGGATGTTTCTGTATAATTTGATGACTTCATGGGTTTCCGGCAGGTGAATACAAGTGGTTCCGATTTTCTTCCAGAGAAAAGCCACCGCATCCAATCGCATAATACGAACGCCTTGGGAAACATACAGAAGTAAAATATCCAGAAACTCAAAAAATACATCCGGATTGGACCAGTTTAAATCCACCTGGTCGGCGCTGAAAGTGGTCCAGACATGCCGCGTTCCAGAGGGTGTCTGTGTTTGTGTCAGCAATGGTGAAACCCTGGGGCGAACGACTTCCGACAGATCGGTGGCGGGATCTACCTCAATGAAGTAATTCCGCGCCGGGAGGATCCCGTTCATGTAGTTGCGAAACCAGGAGCTTTGGCTGGACGCATGGTTCAGCACCAAGTCAAACATCAGATCGAAATCTTCACCGATCATTCGCACATCCAACCAGTCTCCGTAATCGGAATGCACTTGATTGTAGTCAACCACAGAGAACCCGTCATCGGAGGACCACGGATAGAAAGGCAGGAGATGAACAGTTTTGATGGCTCCCTTTAAATGCGTCAGTAAAAAGCGTCGTAATCCTTCCAGAGGAGCGCCGTGCAAAGGTCGCACCATGTCCGCGTATGTGATCAGGACAGTGTCCTTCTCGCTCCAACCCGGTCCAGCTTCGCAACCTTCACCTGCCTCCACCCCAAAACGTCCCAGCGTGAACTGAAGTCGTTGAAGACAGTTTCGCCAGTTTTCGGGATACAGTAACTGGAAACGTTTACGGATTTCCTCCCAGGTTTCTTTGGAAATGATCAACGGGTTCATGTGGATCAGCGATAAGGTAAAATCAGGTTGAGGTGATTGAAATGATTTGGAAATCAAACACCGGATAGACTGGACATCAGGATGCGAAGGTTTCTTTTCAGGGCATTATAGCCGTAATAGCGTTGGGCGAGATTATAATTGTGCTGAACAATAGACTCCCGATATTCGGGGTCATCCAGGATTTTCTTCACTTCCCTTACAACGCGCTTGGTCACAAACCCGTCCATGGTCGGTAATCGAAAGCCTTTCGGCTCAATGTCCTGCGCAAAGATGGAATAACGATTGATCACCACCGGAGTTCGAAAATAAAACGACTCCAGCAAAGCATTTCCGAATCCTTCGTAAGTGCTGGGATAAGTAACCAAATCAGCATGCGGGTAGAGATCCCAGAGCGTGTACATCTTCCGTCCGGCGTGATCCAATTGCCTGAACTCTGAAACCCGATCCGCAATAAACCGCAGATCCACTCCCTCTTCATGAGCGAGTTCCATCAACATGTGCTGATACTCAAATCCCTCATCCCCGGCGTCATGAGAGATCACGAGCTTGCACCTCGGATCCTCCAGCATTCCAACCAGCTTGATTGCATGTTCAATCCCTTTGCGAGGAACAATGCGGGTGGGTTGCAGAATAAATAAATCATCCGGAGCTAAACCGATTTCATCCCGCACGTCACAGGAATAATCATCCATTCCTGGTGGTTCTTTCTCAAATTCAAAAACATTCGGGATCAGCAAGGAGGAGACGCCTTTTCTCAATGAGAGTTGTTCCTGCGCAGCCTGGTTGATGACGACGTGGCGTAGGTTGGGCCCTTTGGGAGGAAAGGCCATATCCAGAAAGTCACCGATGCAGTTGATGGAGAAGCGGATCCGTTCCCAGTAGAAATCATGATGGTGAGCGATGGTGGGAATCTGCGTCTCATGGATGAACTCCGTCACGGCGATTCCAAGAGGCACGTGCATTGGGATCGTCAGGACATTTTGTGGGATCAACACATCGATCGAGAACCGTTCCACGAACTCATAAAGCGTTTGCTTGAGATAATCGGCCATGGACCTCAGTCGATGGCTGACGATTGGTTCTCGATGGATTTTCCCCCAAATGCGTTGATTCAGCCATTGCGATTCGATGTGCCCGAAATAGGCCTCGGGCACACAATGGCTGATGGCCGGATCTCGATCCAGACGTCCTGCGTACCAGAAACTATGGTGTTGATCTTCCCATAAGACCTTCGCCCACTTGGCGCTTTCGAGAGAGACCCCGTCGGTACCGGCGAGGCGGGTAGATACAAAACCGATGTTTTTTCCCTGGACCAATTCGGTCATCATCGCGTTTGGCATGAATGAAATTGTTATAGGGGGACTGTTGGATAAGCGGAAGCCTGGGTATGGGTTGGGCGTTCCTGACCAACAACTGACAAGCTATCTACTAAAGAGAAATCCCTGGAATAGCAAGTCAGCTGGAATTTTTTTTCATGCCTAGGTTGTACCCTGTCAGGATTTGGCTATTATGTGTTTGAAATTTGAACGGGCTGCTGAAGCCGGGAGCGTTCAACATCAGTTAAATACAAATCATGAATCCCACGACCCTTGAGTCACTGCTGGATGAATCCACCGGTCTCCGAGAGCGGATCGCGTCCTTCAAGGAAGTTTTGCTGGCTAATCTCGTCATGGTCGGAGAGATACCGGCGCCGACCTGGCAGGAAGAAAACCGGATCCGGTTCCTGACCGATCGCTTTCGTGAGTGTGGACTGGACCAGATATCCACGGACGAACTTAACAATGCGGTCGCTGTTTTGCCCGGGACGGAAGGAACGAGTAACATTCTGGTAGGCGCGCACGTCGACACCGTGTTTACTTCAGCAGTGGATCATACCGTTCGTATTGATCCGAAAACCGCCTCTGGGCCGGGAGTTGCCGACAACAGTCTAGGACTGGCAGCTATTGCATCCATGCCGGACCTCTTGTCCGGACTGGGAGTTCAACTCAAATCCAATCTGGTTCTGATGGGGTCGACACGCAGCCTGGGCCGAGGGAATTTGGAAGGGATCCGATTTTTTCTGGAGAACACCACCATTGATCCGATACGCGCCGCGACACTGATTGAAGGAGTGCATCTGGGCAGGCTGAGTTACAACTCACTTGGAGCATTGCGGGCTGAGATTCATTGTAAAATTCCGGAAGATTATAATTGGAGTGAATTTGGAGCGTCCGGAGCAATCGCCGTATTGAACGACGTCATCACGGGGATCCAGCGCTTGCCGATTCCGAAGCGGCCAAGAACATCAGTAGTGCTGGGATCGATCAACGCCGGTAATGCCTATAACACGGTAGCGATGAGAGGTTCATTGCAACTCGAACTACGCAGTGAAGACACCGAAATGGTCAGTGTGATCGGGCAGCGCATTTCAGATATAGTTGAAGAAACCGCCAGTATTACTCAGACATCTGTCTGGATGGAGGATATTGCCAGAAGAGCTCCGGGAGGGATTTCATTTACACATCCACTGACACGGTGCGCCAGAGATGTGATGGAGCGATTGGAAATCACTCCGGTGGTGGCTCCCAGCTCGGGAGAGCTTTCGGCTTTGATTGATGCTGGTATTCCCGGGATCACCCTGGGATTGACCCGTGGATCCAACGTGCACACCATTCAGGAAGCCATTGAAATTGAGCCGATGTTTAGCGGACTCACTCAACTGATTACCATTCTTCAAGCCATTGACGCGGGACTTTGTGATGAACCAAAAATCTGATTCCTGGTTAGATACCCATACCTTTCACCATTCGGCATTCTGGGACCTGCTCAAGCTGATTGAGGAAAAAGAGAAACACGGTTACAAGATTTCTCTGTGCATCCCGACATTGAATGAAGAAAAAACGATTGGAAAGGAGATCGTTCTCTTTCGATCGGAGCTTATGCAACGCTATCCGTTGTTGGATGAGATTGCTGTGATTGATTCCGGGTCGACGGATCGCACACTGGAAGTCGCCGCTTCATTTGGAGCTGACGTTTACCTGGCAGAGAACATTCTGCCGGAAGTGGGTGATAAGAAAGGGAAAGGAGAAAATCTCTGGA
>JAUIHU010000386.1 GCA_030432175.1 Verrucomicrobiia bacterium
CAATGGTGAATCGTGCCGCAAGATGTCCCCATGGATGTGAATCGGTCTCAGGCATGACGATATACCAAGGATTAGAGCGATGTTGGCAATATTGGATCCAATTACATTCCCAAGAGCAATACCGTCTGATCCATTCCAGGCTGCTTTAAGGCAAACAGCTAATTCTGGAGCGCTGGTGCCAAATGCGACCACTGTCAGACCAATGACCAAATGGGAAAGTCCAGATGCCAGAGCCAGCGCTACACTCCCTTTAATTAGAATCTCTGCCCCAAAATACAGAAGAACCAATCCGATCAGGACCATGATTATAGCTGTAATCATACTTGCTGAAGTTTTTCGGTGAGAAATTCAGGAAACCTGCAGGGTTTGAGATCTGTCGCTCTGACACATACATGAATCGTGTGTCCTTCAGCCAGGATGTCGGTATCTCTTTTAACAGTGCACGAGGCTTTGAGGCGAGTGGATCCAATGATCTCAAACCTTCCCTCAAAAGTTAATAAATCATCATATCGCGCAGGTCTTCGATAATGACAAACGCTTTCTTTAACCGGGAGGAAATAGCCGGATTCCTCCCAAAAAGTGTATGGGATCTTGATTTCACGCAGCATTTCATTTCTGACGCGCTCAAAGTAAACAAGGTAATTCGCATAGTATACGACACCCATTTGGTCAGTGTCAGCATAGGGCACGCGATAGCTAATTTCTGTAGTCGATTTAATCATGGAACATGCAGGAGGCAGTCAAGCGCCTGAACTGTTTGAATTGAAATTACATTCAATTCTCACTTTCGGAAAGGAGAGCATAGCTTTCAGTCTCAACTTTGGCTGGATGACTTCCTGGATGGAGTTTGGGGATCTCGGCCGTTGTCTGCTTTTTTCTGGCCCATGGTAGCAGTAATGAGACTCCCTTTGGGATTTGCTGGCTGAGGCTCCAATTTTCTTCTCCCGGGTTTTGAATTTCGATTATTTGGATCGTTGACAAGAAAACGTACTGCGCTCCAAGCAATTATAACAGAAAGTGACATAAAAATCAGCGCCCAGAAAAAGTACCGTGCAGGATGGGAATTTGACCGGGTAGAGCGCCTTTTTGGTTCTAAAGCATCTGGATGTCGAGTCTCACTTGCGGAGTCATTCAGAGGTTTTGGCAGGATCTGAGAAGGTATCTTATTGGGAGTTTTATGATCATTTGTTGCCAGTTCCTTTCTGATGGGTGCGACAATTTTCCTGGGCTGAGTCTCTCTATCAGGTGACGAATTCTTATTTAAACTGTGATCTGACTTTGGAATTTCTGATTCTTGCTCTACTGCTTTTATTTTAGCTGTTTCCTCCTTCATCGTAGTCAGATCAGCGCCAGAAATTGCTTTATCTTTAGCAGTTTGAGCATTTGGATCAGGTAATTGCTCAGGATTCTCATTGAGCTGGTTCATCGAACTCTCAAATTCCTCGGAGCCAGCTTGAGGGGTATTTTGAACCCAATCTTCATCACTTGATTCAGGCAAAGGTCCAACAGAATCTGGATCTGATACTTCTTCTCTGGTTACGGCGCTATCGCTTTCTTGAGACTCGGCGACGGAAAGATCCTCACTCAGCGCCAAGGTTTCATTCTGAGCTTCCTCTGCTGAATCGACCGTTTCCGGGGTGTTTTGAGATTCTTTCGGTTGAGGCGCTTGAAATGCAGGAGCTGGATCCAGAAGGAATGGAGGTGAGGAAAGGGACAATTTATTTACGCCCCAAGCCTGCCACCCCCCTTCACGCGCTTCAAGAGTTATGACAAACGGTATTTTGTTCTTTCTGACGAAATCTTTTTGCTCTTCCAGAATTTTCTGAACCTGAAGATCGAATGGTGATCCCGTAAATGAGCTTTTCCCATCAGTGATCCAGATCAATGTCAACGGGTGATCCAGTTCAATAATAGGATTCAGGATAGAAAAAATGTCCTGGGATTTTGATGAAGAGAAAAATCTGAGAGTTTTCAAAGCTAACATGGATTTGTTCAGAAGTCGCTCATTGGACCGATTTCTCCATGTACTCACAGGGAGCAACGCTTCAGACCCGAAATCTGAGTAACTCCATACAGACACTCCGTCCCCTCCAGAAATCCGACCATCCATCCCGGTATTCAGCCAATTATAGAGAATCTCTTCGATGGCGTCCCGGTATCTACGCATGGAAAACGTATTATCAATAACTATGAGATGCCTGGAGTAGTTGGGAAACCATTCAGGATGGCTGGTTTGGGCAACCGATTTTGTAGCGAATGAGGAAAATAACAAGCCCAACAGCAACAGGATTATTCCGGATTGAACTGACGTGTTAGGCGCTGAAAGAACGGGTTCGGCTCTGCCAGCAAAGAACCTGCAATGAAATAATTTATTTCCGAAGTCCATTGGATTTTTTCTTGTGCTGAAACGCCCGTCTCTCTTTTTTGTTGTGATCTCGGATGAAACTCTCTTGTTCAGAAAGAACCTTTTTGATTTGGGTGACGAACTCTTCGCATCTTACTGCATAACCTCCCATTGCTCGAACGGTATCCTGTTCTGCTCGATCATTTGTGACAGCGACCACATTCCCATATTCAACAAGGCGATGAGTCACACGCTCTATGACCTCATCCGCTGTTTGCCCGCTTTGAGTGAAGAGAATTTCAAAATCATCAGTATTCATTTCTCCTTCAGATCTGCGTCTCTTTTGATTTACGAAAGCTGCATCAAACACAAGTGTGATCGGGGTTTGGTAAGCAGACTGAAATTTTCGAAGGATTTGAATTAATCGATTTCGAACTTGTTCTGAATGCCTTGGTTTTCCGGGTTCCAACTCGAGCCAATGATGGGTCAGGCTGTAACCATCAACTAAAATTCTGATTATATTTCCAGATCCTTGCATTGAATGAGTGGTGGACGTGTGATGGGTGATTCAAAGCCAGAACAGCAAAAAGCGGTAATGACTCAGTCTTGCGTGATCTCTCATGTATGAGTAATCATGCGTTATGCCAATTTACGAGTATAAATTATGTGAGGGTGACTGTAAGGTCTGTGGTGGGCAGTTTACTTTGCGCAGGCCACTTTCAGCGGAACCACTAACTGCTTGCCCAGCTTGTAAAAGACCCGTCAAGAAACTGATATCCACATTCAATTCTCCTCTGAAGCTCAAACCGCTTTCGGTTTCAGACGCAAAAAAAGCAGGGTTCACCGTTCTGAAAAAAGTCGGCAAAGGGGAGTACGAACGTCAATGAAAGCAACCAGGTGTCAGCTCTCTGGTTGAACTGATTGGCTGCTATCCTCATTGGAATTGGAGCCCGTGACATTTCCCGGTTGCTGGAATGCAGTGACATCAATCGGGGCATTAGGAATCACATTTTCCACTTCGAAAAGTATGACACCTCCAAATGGAGGCTGAACCCGTATTTTAGACGGATACAAAGCGCCTTCAACTTTGAGGTACTCATCGTAGTAGACAGAGAATTTGGACACGCCATCCGAGCTGGGATTCGACTGATCTTGTCGGAGCAACAGACCGGTTATTTTGCTGAAATAAAGCAGATCAGAAACATCTGTTGCAGTTTTACACTCCAACATGTAACAGGGTTCTCCCTGAATGTTCCAAAGTCCTTTAATCTCAAGGCTTTCGTAGATTTCATCTAACTTCAAATCACGATAAAATCCATTGATCCTCCGGTGAAAAGCTATCTCATCCTTGGATTTAACAACCAATCCAGTGCCTGGCGAATGCGTCCAACCATGACTGTCTGTAAAAATTTCCGTCAAGCGGCCACTGCCAGGAAGCTGGATAGTCATTTTTCTAAAATAGGGTGGCTTTTCTTCAATGACTGCCGTCGCATTCAATCCAAAGTCGGAAATTTCCAATGAACCAACCAGTTTCCGCGATTGAACTTGGAGTAATTTATTTTTGCCTCCGAGGGCAGATATGTAGGCGTTCAGAACATTGGAAACGGAAGGTAGCGGCTCTGTCGATGGTTTTGCTGATTCTGCTTGAGCAAAAGATTTGTAGCATACCAAACAGCATGTTAATCCGAGATAAAAATAAAGGAGAAGGTTGGATCTCACACCGCTTGCAATGGGGTTGTTCGCGAATAGGGGAATCATCATCTTCATAATGTACTCACTATAGGCCCCAACCTGACAAAGTGAATGAAAATCAGAAGATCACAAAAGTTGAAAAGCCCTTTAAATGATAAGGAGATTGCATCGAATAAAAGATACAATTGGGTTCAGAAAAGTGTGCAGCCCCTGGTTTTGCCAATAATTTGGATGGTAATTATCCGCTTGTTGTCATCTGAAGGGCTAAGCGGAGAGTCAACTTCCCGGTTTATCGGACCACTGCTTCACTGGGTGTATCCAGATTGGAATCAAGGACAATACGAACTGGGGCACCTTTTGATCCGAAAACTAGCTCATATAGTGGAATTTACGATCCTATGCGGATTGTGGATCAGGTCGTTGACTGAGCTTATTCACGGAAAAACAGCTAAGAAACCAACCAGTGTAGGTGGTGTAGTGGCTTTAAGCGCTTGTATATCAATAGTTTTTGCATGCTTTGATGAGTTTTTTCAATCCTTCACAGCATCTCGTTCGGGGCAATGGAAAGACGTGCTGATTGACGGAATCGGGGTGAGCGCAATGGTTTTGTGGGCTGTTTTGCGAAAAAAATGATGAAACTTTAGATATTTCTTAAACCGCTTATTATTAATAGTTTAAGATATTTGAATGTTTTGATCAGATGGTTGAAACAAAAAAAATCAAAAAAAAATCAAAAAACCATTGACCCGATCCCTTTGAATTCATATAAAAGCCGTCCTGTCACGAACGGGGCAGCAACAAACGCTGGCAACTCGCTGATTATCAATGAGTTACAAAGAATAAGTTGCTGGGCTGAGAAAAATGAAAAAAAATTAAGTTTTCGTTTGACTCTCAGCTGGAGAATCTCTAAAAAGTGCCTCCCCTGAACGGCAGGGTGGAAATGACAACGGTTGTTTCCGGTTCTTTGAAAATTGAATTGTGTGATAGAAAGTGTAGGCCAGTTAAGGGGCTAGAAAGAAATTTTCTTTGAGAAAAGGGAGTGTAACACAGGGGATCTTGAGGAGTGTTGCACAGGGGAATAA
>JAUIHU010000387.1 GCA_030432175.1 Verrucomicrobiia bacterium
ACTCGCAATTCTCGCGGAAGTGTTGTTGGTGTGGAGTTGAAAACCATCGAGTAATTTCTCTACCAGTTGGTGTCCGCTCCCTGAGTGATTTCTTTCAATTGAATTCTTTTCAATGAAATGCTTTGCCAGGGAAAGTTTGGTGTTCCGTGTTCATATAAAACGCCAACACAGTTTTTATTGAAACCAACGATTTCTGATCGATCCACAGCTCCCTCCTGGATGGGGTAGGCAAAGCTCCAGGTCATTCCTTCTTCATAACTCATTCGCAACACAAGGCCCTTAAAATTCGGTTCTTTCACTACCTGTGACATTATCGTTCGATTCATACGAGCCCCTTCAGCGATTCTGGAAAATCGTATCCAACTGCCAGCATTCAGGTTGTCAGGTAAATCTTTGTCATTATGTGGTCCGATCCAATCCATTCCCTGAGAAGGGCTTGCAGCAAGCCTTCGATAATTAATCTCCTTTTTGGCAGAGCTTCGAGATAGCGCGTGCATCAAAATCAATCGGTCTGCCAACTCAACAAAACGGCATTCAGCATTGCCTGGCCCAACGGGAGATCCAATCCTCCATTCGGATCCATCATGTGGTTGATTCGAATAAATAGATCCTGAATAGAAAAGAGGGCTGAAATCTGATTCAGTGGCGCTGCTTATCAGCTTCCAGAAAACAGGAACCAATAATCTTCCCTGGTCCGGCTTACGTTTCAGTCGAATGGATCTGCCTCCGCAAGTGGACCAAGACCAGGACTTGTGATTGTCAGCGGTGTTTAGATCAGAAGCTGAAGGAAGAATATTTACAGGGTAATGTTTCCAGTTTTGACCCAAGTCATCTGAGACGACAGCTTGAATCGGAGAATTTGTAGATTCCGTATGCGTGTCCAGTTTACGGAGCCAATCTTCAATGGTTGACTCGGATCCGGGAGTTGGTAATGGAGGCAAATGAGTTAGTTTTGGAGCCATTAGCGCAGGGGAACGCTCCTTTGAAGCTTCAAAGAATACAGGACGCAAGCCCTGAAAAATTATCCCGGATTGGTCTCGGACAATCACCTCATTGGACCAGGACTGTCCGTCATCATTGGATTTGCGAACAACTGACTGCAATTGAACGCCGTGATCGGAGCGTGAGTTTGGGGCATGCAGGATAATTTTCTGAGCGTAAGCGAAAATAGTACTTGTTGATTGAGAGACAAACAGATTTGGGTAGCGATAAATCGTTCCCCTATTTCCGGCAGTATCAAGTTTTGAACAAAAAAGTTTCACGAATGATCAAGTTGCGGCAAAGTTTTATTTCAGATTAAACGTGATTCAATTTAAAGTCCTTTTAATTCTCATGAAGCCACGAAACCATCATTTTACCCAACGCCAGTCAGGGATCCGGCCTGCAATTTTTTTCAGAGCCATTGTACTGTCCTCATTTCTTTACAGCTCACTCTGCATGTTTGCCAGTGGAGAATGGACCCGATTCAGGGGACCTAACGGAACCGGTGTAGCTGAGGGAAACACCCGGCAGATCCCCACCGAATGGAAGAATGATGATGTTCGCTGGTCTGTTGATCTGCCTGGCAAAGGGCATTCATCTCCAGTGGTGTGGGGAGATCGAATTTTTTTGACATCAGCAGACAAGGACCGCGGGGTACACATGAATCTTTGTCTTTCGGTGAAGGATGGAAAAATCCTCTGGAGTCGGGAATCCGAGTTTTCCGATTACAGGATTCATGGATTTAACAGCTTTGCATCCACTACCCCAGCTGTGACTGAAGATCGTGTATACTTTTTTGAATCCACACCAGCAGGTCAGACTTTGAAAGCCTATGACCATGATGGAGAGCTAAAATGGTCTCGGGATTTCAGCGTTAAAATCAGTGAGCATGGGAATGGAGTGTCCCCGATGGTTTACCGAGACAAAGTCATACTGTCGAATGAACAGGAAGGTGGGAGTTTTCTGATAGCGCTGGACCAGAATACTGGAGAAACGGTGTGGAAAACCAGGCGGGACAACGCGAAAGCTTCATTTGCCACGCCTTGTGTTTACACTCCTGAGGGCCAAGCGGATCAACTCGTATTTGTCAGCATGGCGCATGGCATTACCGGTGTTGATCCTGAGAATGGGAAAGTTTTGTGGGAGGCCGATGATCTCTTTGACAAACGCACCGTCAGCTCTCCGGTTGTGGCTGGAGATTACATTATTGGAACTTGCGGCAGTGGAGGAGGAGGAAACTATCTCGTAGCTGTCAAACCGAGCAAGACCGAAACAGGATTTGAGGCTCAGATGGAATTCAGAGTTCGTCGCGCGGCTCCCTATGTTCCGACACCTATTTACAAGAACGATCGGCTTTATCTTTGGAATGACGGAGGGATTGTCAGCTGTATCGACACTAAAACAGGTGAGACACTCTGGAGTGAGCGAGTTGGAGGACGGTACTTTGGATCTCCAATATTGCTGGATGATCGTATCCTGTGCGTCTCGGACACAGGAGAAGCTGTTTGGGTTGCTGCAGCGGATGAGTTTAAAATTTTAGGGCGAGTTCAGTTGCCTGAGGGATCCAATGCTACACCTGCATTTGTTAATGGGACTCTTTATTTGCGGACTGAATCCGGTTTGATTTCAGTTGGAGGAGCCACGGAACTCATAGTAGAGTAATTCTTCAGGTCGAACTGATTCATAATGAAGCACAAACGACAATTTGCCAGTGATAATTATGCTGGGATATGCCCGGAAGCATGGAATGCCTTGCAGGAAGCTAATGCGGGTCACGCTCCGGGATATGGAGATGATGAATGGACTCATCGGGCATCTGATGCATTGAGGGATACATTTGAGACAGATTGCGACGTTTATTTTGTTTTTAACGGAACTGCGGCGAACTCACTGGCGCTTGCTTCACTATGCCAGTCTTATCACAGCATTCTTTGTCACGAGTACGCTCACGTAGAGCGTGATGAATGTGGCGCCCCGGAGTTCTTTTCGAATGGGACGAAGGTTTTATTACTTCCGGGAAAGTTGGGTAGAATCGAACCCGATTCCATTACTGAAACAGTACGCCGCAGGACGGATATTCATTATCCCAAACCAAGAGTTGTTACGATTACGCAACCAACTGAGTTAGGAACTGTTTATTCGCTGGATCAGTTAAGAGCCATACAAGCTAAGGCAGAGGAACACCAATTGCATATCCACATGGACGGCGCCAGATTTGCGAACGCTGTGGCTGCATTGGGAGTGAAGCCTTCGGAAATCACCTGGAAAGTTGGTGTGGATGTCTTGTGTTTCGGTGGAACAAAAAATGGCATGGCTGTCGGAGAGACAGTTATTTTCTTCAATCACGATCTGGCTCAGGAATTTGAGTATCGTTGCAAGCAAGCCGGACAGTTAGCTTCTAAAATGCGTTTTCTTTCCGCTCCCTGGCTGGGAATGCTGAAAGATCAAGCCTGGATTCATCGCGCTCAACATGCCAATGAAATGGCCTCGCTATTGCATCAACAACTCAGTGAGATTGATGGAATCAACATCCTTTTTCCTTGCGAAGCCAACTCGGTATTTATCGAACTGCCGATTGCGATTCGTGATGGAATGTATGATCGGGGTTGGAAGTTCTATTGCTTTATCGGCGAAGGCGGAGCGAGGTTGATGTGTTCCTGGGATACAACTCCTGAGGACGTCAAAGCATTTACTGAGGACCTTGCGGATCTCTATCGCAAACACTCATGACCCGCTCAACAATGAGTCTGTTCCCAATAATTATAATAATGAGGAAAAAGACCTGATCCTTATTCAGGCGGGTGTGATTAAAGTTGGGTGGCGTACTGGGAACGCTGAGCCCCAGCTCGGCGAGTGGAGCCAGCATTTGAAGTAGTCTGAACTGCAAAGAGCCACCCTCCTTTAATCATTCCCATACAGTCGGAAAACAGTATTTGAGATTTCAATTATGATGGGGGGCTGTAGGTGCGGCCTTTCCAGGATCCCCCTTTCTTGATGAAAGTTTTCCACCCGGAATCCAGTGTCATTAAGTTGTAGAGCAACGCAGAAAATGGTAACAAGACTGAGAACCCCCAACTGACTCCGTAAAAAGCGAGTGTGGGCAGATAAGTCCAGGCCATGATGCTCCAGGCTCCGGATCCAAGAACAAACAGGGTTGCTGTTAGCCAGGTCCAGCCTTCAGGTTGAATCATTGCGGTTAAAAAAGATCCAATAGTCAGCGCAGGAGGAGCCAGATAAACCAGAGCCATCCCCAGCAAGGTGAAGGTCAGTAAAATATAGGAATACTTCAATTGGGTGAAAGCTGTTCTGGAAACCATTTTCCAGGTTGGACTGAGGCTCCCATAAGGTCGGACACTCCAGACATCATTTACCATACCCAGCCAGATTTTTTGTCGCTGATCAGGATGAACATGGTTTTTTATTCGGTCTGCCAATGAGCAGTCATCAATGATTTCCGAGCGGATACTTTCCAATCCTCCAGCCTTTTCCAATGCCGATGATTCTAAAAGAATGCAGCCTCCAGCGGCGGCGGCTAGTTGGCGTTTTGTATCAGATGCCCACCTGAACGGGTAGAGCTTCGCGAAAAAGTAAACAAAAGCAGGAATCAATAATCGATCCCAGAAACTGTCAATACGAAGTCGAACCATCCAGGATCCAAGCCGATACCCGCCCGACAAAGTATGCTGCGTCAGTTGCTGTAATGAACTGGAAGACAAGGCGATATCTGCGTCCATGAAAAGGATCCAGTCAGCAGGGTCCTCCATTTCTCTGGAGGCTTTCCAACCTGAATGCATAGCCCAGACCTTGCCACTCCATTGTTGGGGTAAATCTTCGGGTTGAATGATGTGCATTTCTGCTTTCCAATCCTTTTTAGCGAAAATGTTTCTGCAAATTTGAGCTGTGTCATCATCGCTATGATCATCCACGATAAAAACACGGATTCGAGCTGGGTAATCCTGGTTGAGTAATCTGGGTAGAGAGAGAGGCAAACTTTCAGATTCGTTTCGGGCGGGAACAATGACATCGATGGGTGGCAGTTTCAGATTTGAAAGGCGCTGAGGTGAATTTTTCTGTGGAGAGTCATCAAGAGCTGAATTGTCAAGGGTCACAGGCCACCAGAAAAACCCTC
>JAUIHU010000388.1 GCA_030432175.1 Verrucomicrobiia bacterium
ACAGATTTCACAGATGAACACAGATAGAAGAATTTTCAGAATGTACTCCTGTGTAAGTCTGATTTATCTACTGTTGCGATTTTGGGTGTCAAATATTACTATTTTTTCTGTAGAGCCTGATCGCAGCCTCCAGCGCCAAGTGGTATGAATCAGCCCCGAATCCGGCAATTTGGCCCACACAGACGGCTGAGATGTAGGATGTTTTTCTGAAATCTTCACGAGCATGCACATTGGATAAGTGAAGTTCGATGGCCTGGACTTGGCTGCCAACGATCGCATCACGTAATGCGACCGACGTATGTGTATAGGCTCCTGCGTTCAGCAAAACAAAATCCGCTTCATGTCTCGCAGCTTGTATCCAATCCACGAGGCGCCCTTCTGAATTCGATTGATAAAAACTCAGTACTGGTTTTTCCGGATACTCCTGAGCTTGATCCTGGAGAGATTTCTCGATGTCAGCCAAAGTCTGACTCCCGTAAATGCCCGGCTCGCGTTCTCCGAGCAGATTCAGGTTAGGGCCATTGATAATCCAGATTTTTGGGTTCTGATTCATATTCAGGTTGTCGCTTCCGCTATTTCGTTTTGCCTGGAAATCTCTCCATAGAGCAACCCCAGCCAGATAAACGCAGGCCATGCAATGCCTGGGACGTATAAACCAAATTCGACCAGACTTTGCAAAGCCCAACCCAACGCCCCGATCCAGACACCCAGAATCAGAGGGCGATTCCAGAGATTGGTGCGACGCCAGGCTGCGAAAAGAATCCAACTGATCCAGGCGACATAAGTCATCGCGCCGATCAACCCGGAGTCTGATGCCTGTTGCAGGTAATCATTGTGCGCCAGTCGGGTCATTTCCCAATCGGGTTCCTTGCGCTCCGCATAATACAGATCAAATGTGCCAGGGCCCGCTCCCCAAACCGGATGATCTTTCCACTCTTCTACAGCTGCAGACCAGTAACCAAACCTGGCCCCAACACTTGTGGCGCCATCCGCGAAAAAGGAGGCGTATTTAATGAAAAAGGCGGAGAGTCCGATAACCAGTCCAACAGTTAACGCTCCCCATTTTAGCTTTCCAGGAGTAGGGGAAAGGATCCACAAAACCCCAATCTGCGCCATGGCAATGAGCCAGCCGGCTTTAGATCCGGACCACACGAGGCAGGCCAGACCCGTGAGGGTCAGAATGAGAGCAGTTAGTGGCAACGCACGGGTCATTCCGCTCTCTTGACGCACATGCTTTTTGGCCTGCAGCAAGAATCCAGTCACAGCTGGAAGAATCATTAAAATAGCTCCAGCGAATGCATTGGGATAAAAGTAAGTTCCAAAAATTCGATTTTTCCCAATCCTCTCCAGGTATTCTGGCGGAAGCGCTTCCAACATTTCGGGAGATTCATATAACAATTGGCGCGTCGCTTCCAAACCTCCAAAATACTGTTCAATCCCGGTGCGCATTGTCCACACGAGGCCTAAAATGACAGGAACCCAGAACATCCAGATCAGGTTACCTGGAGATTGTTCGCTCCTGGATTTGTTTGATGAAGCATGAAAGTCCAGAATGTTCAACTTGGAAGCCATCAGGAAGCACATTCCGCAAAGAACAAAATGGATCAAGGTGGATTCGGATTTTTCAAGGTGACGACTTTGAATGGAGGCCAGGCACTGCCACAAGACCCAGGCCAGAGGAGTGCAAAATAACAACTGCAGGCAGCGTTTTTTCCATTTAGCTCCAGAATTTATTACAGCTGCGGGAGATACAAAAGCAATGGCAAGAATTCCCGTCAGGGCAGCTAATGTGATGATATAAAAATCGCCCCATTCCAAAGGCCAAGTGAAATAAATCCACTCTGAAAGGTTCGTCGGTCGAGTGATTAACTGGTTGAGAGAGACTGGAGTTCCAAATTTCGCCAGACTCAACAGCATCAGTATGCCCATGCCCAATGTCAGCAATAAAATAGGGATCGATGCGTAGGGAGATTTCCTGGATTTCTGAGGCATGGTTTGGGTTTAAATCTAAATCTAAAATCTCAATTCAAGCAGAGCGGTTTCAAGCGTCAAATTCTGGTCTGCATTGGTGGATAAACGGATCTGGGTTTTTTCAAGAATTTCCAGGTTATGTCTCGCTTGAGCGCTATTGATTCTTCCGGCCAAAGTGTGAGTGGAATCGGCTAGCTCAGGAAAGTACAGGATTGAGGAAAGCTCTGGGGATATATCTGCAGGCAGCGCAACGCTATTGCCGGAATATTCCAAAGCGATCCAGACATCTCTCAACCAATATGTCAGTCCCTGAATCAGAGATTCTCTGGATTTTCTATACTCAGCCTCGATAATCCCGTTCATTTCAGTCTCAAGTTTCTTGCGATGCGCTGGTTCCAGTTCATAGTCTTCGCTGAGTGGCGAGGCTTCCATTTGTTCCTCCTGAATGATCTCCCGTCTTTCTTGAAGTGTCTTAGTCAAATCTCCAAGAAACCGGTACCTCGCAAAGAGCCCTTCATGGTTTGCCATGGCGGCTTGCGCCAGTTTTTGGGTCCATTTTCGCTGTTCTTCTGTAACCAGAGACGCGCCTAGCCCTCCACAGGCTACACGCTGACATCGGGACACCAGGGTATCCAAAACCGCATCCGGCTGCGTGGAGGTTAGGATCAGTACAGACTTTTTCGGAGGTTCTTCGAGTGTTTTGAGAAATGTATTGGCCGCTTCCCGGTTCATTCTTTCAGCGGATTCCACAACGCCAACTTTAAAAGGAGATCCCAGCGGGCTCAGGAAGATTTCCCGACTGAGGTCTCGCATTTGTTGAATGGTAATCATTCTCAGTCGGGAAGATGGACGGATCCAGTGGGTGTTGGGAGATCTTCCACGTTCCACATCCCGACATTGTTGGCATTCGTCACAAAACTCCAGGTTGACGCCGGATTCGCTTACTAATGGCGGGTTGGAGCAATGCAGGGTTTTGGACAATGAAGTGGCGGCCAGCCGCACGTCTAATTCGGATCCGGTCAATAGATAGGCATGCGCCAGTCTATTCCTTTCCAGACTTTTCCGAATCAGTTCCGGAAGCGGGGCTGGATTCGAATTGATTTCATGATTTGACTCCATTGGGTTCATCAACACACCAATAAAGGAGCGATTTTTCAAGCTCGGCAAGCAAATACAGAACTCAGGATTCGGCTTTGCATTTCCTTTACGATCGCGATAATGTCCCGCATCATTTGAATCTAACATCAATTTTTTAACGACAAAGTAACTATGGCTAAAGCGGTTAAATCGGCGTTTGCGAAGGTAAAACCAATCGCCTACGAGGGGCCGGATTCTAAAAATCCCCTGGCATTCAAACATTACAATCCTGAAGAAATCATCGAAGGTAAATCGATGGAGGATCATCTCCGTTTCTCAGTGGTTTACTGGCATACATTCCGGAACCCGCTTTCTGATCCATTCGGCGCTGGCACAGCTCTCCGTCCCTGGGAAGATGGAACGGATTCTGTTCGTAATGCTCAAAACCGGGTCAAAGTTGCTTTCGAGTTCATGGAGAAACTGGGCGCTCCTTATTATGCGTTTCATGATCGAGACGTCGCTCCGGAAGGCGCTACATTGAAACAGTCCAATCGTAATCTGGACCTGGTTGCTAAAGTTCTTGATGAAGAACAGGAACGTACCGGGATCAAACTTTTATGGGGAACAGCGAATTTGTTTTCTCATCCACGTTACGCACACGGCGCTGCTACCAGTTGTAATGCAGATGTTTTTGCTTACGCGGCTTCTCAAGTGAAGAAGGCGATGGAAGTCACTCATGAACTGGGTGGTGAAGGTTATACTTTCTGGGGTGGTCGAGAGGGGTATGCGACTTTGTACAACACAGATATGAAGCGAGAGTTGGACCACTTGGCGCGTTTGCTTCATATGGCCGTGGATTACAAAAAGAAAATCGGATTCAAAGGTCAGTTCTACATTGAGCCGAAACCAAAAGAGCCCACCAAGCACCAATATGACTCTGACGCTGCCGCCTGCTTAAATTTCCTGCGCGAGTACGATTTGCTGGAGCATTTTAAACTGAACCTCGAAACCAACCACGCCACTTTGGCTGGGCACACGATGGCTCATGAAATGGATGTTTCTATTGGAGCCAACGCTCTGGGTTCCATTGATGCCAATACAGGGGACGCACTATTAGGATGGGATACAGATCAGTTTCCTACAGACTTTTACCTCACAACCCAGTGCATGCTGGCGATTTTGAAAATGGGAGGATTCACCACTGGTGGTGTTAATTTTGACGCCAAGGTACGTCGTGAAAGTTTTGAGCCCATTGACCTGTTCCACGCTCATATCGGTGGAATGGATGCGTTTGCTCGTGGATTAAGAATCGCTGCCGCAATTCGCGAGGATGGGCGACTCGAGGAATTTGTGAAAGATCGTTACTCTTCCTGGGACGAGGGCATTGGCGCCAAGATTGAGTCTGGGAAAGCCAGCTTTGATGATTGTGAGAAGTATATGCTCAAGAAAGGCAATGCTGCCAAAAATACTTCCGGACGTCAGGAGTATCTGGAAAATCTCATTAACGAATTTATTTGATCCTGATCAACCAGCCTGCTCCTGGATGACTCCATCCAGAGCAGGCTGGTTTTGATTTTCGTATCCTCAACCCAACAACTTACTCCCCGCTGCTGACCCCACTCCATTTCCGATCTCTCGCTGTCAAAGCGTGAGCGCCACTCCAGCGGGTGTTGTATTGCTTCATGAGGCGGTCGCTTTCAAAAGCGGGTCGCTTTTCTTTTCCATAGAGCTGATCATTCATACCAGTCCATGGCAATGGTTCGATCTTCAATCCAGCTCGAACATGGTAATCGGCGTCTTTATCCCAGCCGACGGAATACAGGAAAAAGGATCTCTCAAATCCATCTGGCAATATAGGTAATGATTCGGCATTGAATCTTACTGCCAATTCATCCCCGGCATTTAATATAGCCAAAGCCTGGTCCGTTTCATTCACCAGTTCACTGACTTCTCCGTAACGTGTAACCCAGCCTTCGAGGCGCCGCTGCCACTTGGCTTCTGATCCAACTACCGAATAATCAGGAGTTAACGGAAATGTCCAAGGCAAATCCAGAT
>JAUIHU010000389.1 GCA_030432175.1 Verrucomicrobiia bacterium
ACTTTGAAGCTCGCGTGCACCAGAACATCAAAGCGAACTTCCTGATGTCGCCGCCGTTGGTCGTTGCGTTTGCTTTGGCGGGAAGGGTGAATATCAACCTGCAGTCCGAGCCGCTGGGAACGGACGCTGACGGTCAGCCTGTTTACCTCAAGGACCTCTGGCCGACGATGGCTGAAATTCGGGAAAATCTCCAGGCCGCTCTAAAGCCTGAAGTGTTTTCCAAGCTATACAGTAATTTCGAAGCTCAAAACCCACAATGGAATGACATTCCGTCCAGTGTTGGAGAAGTTTACGAATGGGATGCATCCAGCACTTACATTCAGGAGCCACCATTCTTCGAAGGGTTTGGCATGGAAGTTGGAAGCATTGGATCCATTGAAGGCGCTCGCCCTTTGGGAATCTTTGGGGACTCTGTCACCACGGACCACATTTCACCTGCGGGCGCGATTAAGGAAGACGCTCCAGCCGGACGTTATTTGAAAGAACACCATGTTGAGAAGAAAGACTTCAACAGCTACGGATCGCGTCGTGGGAATGATCGGATCATGACCCGGGGAACTTTTGCCAACGTGCGCATTAAAAACCTGATGACGCCTGGTATTGAAGGTGGTGTCACCAAGCACTTCCCGGATGGAGAAGTGATGAGTATTTTTGACGCCGCTCAGAAATACAAAGAAGAGGGCGCTCCACTTGTGGTTCTCGCCGGACAGGAATACGGCACAGGAAGTTCTCGTGACTGGGCTGCGAAAGGCACTCGTATTTTGGGTGTTAAAGCTGTGGTAGCGCAAAGCTTTGAGAGGATTCACCGTTCTAATTTAGTGTTCATGGGGGTGCTTCCATTGCAGTTCGAAGAAGGGGTCAGTCCGCAGACATTGGGATTGGACGGATCAGAAACGTTTGACGTTCCTGGTTTGGACGACAACTTGAAGCCTCAACAAGATTTGAAACTGGTTATCAAACGCGCCAACGGAGAGAGCGAAACCATCAGCGTTCGCTGCCGTATTGATACCCCGATCGAAATTGATTATTACCGCAACGGTGGAATTCTTCCGTACGTGCTAAGAAGAATAGTGAATGACTAATTAAGCAATAAGAGAATAAGCTGCTTGAGTGATTTGTTTCAGGCAGCTTTTGTCTCCAGATTTATCAGATAAATTAAAAATTAATGACGCTGTTCTGTTTTGCAGGGCAGCGTTTTTCTTTTTATTAATTCAGATGTCTTGATGGGATTTATTGTTGGTTGATAAACCGCGCATGACCCACAACGTATAATTCTTAATTCTTAATTCTTAATTCACTCCACCTCCATCCAGCCCATTCAGCATAACCTCGATCTACTTCAATCACCCACTGAATGTATTCTGCTCGCGATGGAATCCCGGATTCTCCCGGACCTCGATCATGACCGGGCGCTCGTAGTGTCTGATGAATGTATGTCCAGTTCTGCAGGTCAGATTTTGTTGAGCAAAACTCCGGAGATGCGATACGTCGTTTTTGTGAATCCAGGAACTGGCGTCCAAAGCGGATGGCTCCATTTTGATTCAAACGGCGGAACCAGCCAGCCATTGAATAATCCTTGGATGAATCCAATTTTAATGCCGGGCTTACCAAGATGGTTTTCTGCTGTTCAATAGGTTCGAAACGCATCATCAAGCGATCATCACTCGGGCCGCCAGGGAAAATCTGAACATCAGATATTGATCCGCCTTGCCAATCCTGCAGAGTCATCCAGTCCTGTGGGATATGGTTGGTTGCATTTGGAACCGGGATTGGCTCCATGAGCGTCAGATTGATTGAACTGTTTCCCAAGTCTTGAAACCTGCCGCGCACCCAATGGATTGAATCCGGGATTGGTTCTACCAGAGATCCTCGATTGTTAATACCATCCAGGCGTTTCAGTTCATTCCAAGGTCCGGTGGGAGAAGCGGCTCCCTCCAGGATCAAGCGATAACGTCCATCTAACTTTGGAAATGATTTTCCATAAACTACAATTGGAGCTGGGCGAAAACGATTTGAGGCCAGTGAGTCAGCAGTGATTTCCCACATCCACCTTACAGAGCCGCTTTTGCTGATTGTGGTTGCGGCGGGCCAAAGAAATCCAGCTGCGCGTTTGCTTTCACCTTGAAGCCAGTCGAGCGCCTCGTTGTAGGGAGCTATAATGGATCGAATAGTAGGTTGTGCCTGAGCTATCCGTGTCAGAGCTTGCATGGTCTGGCGTAACTCAGTTTCCATTCCCAGATCCACCATACGATCCAGGCCGGACCAGTAATCCTGAGGTATAGCTGTGCGGGATTGTTGTGCAACGAGTTCTTGAGTCAGACTGGAGATTTTCTTCATTGCTGAACGAGCAACCTCATCCTTGCCAACGCGTAGAGCTGAATCAGCTAACAAAGCCTGAGTTCGCGTCTGGCCGGAAAAACTGCGCAGGTAGTTTTCCTGATATCTGGCCCAGATGGAATCGATCGCAAAATGTAGATCCAGCGCTTCTGGCCATCTTCGCAGCGCTTCCTGGATTAATTGGATACTTTGGTAATTCATTAGAGTATGAGAGCTGTACTGCAGGAATCTCTCCCAGGACTCCGGACCGGTTCTTAAGATTTCGGGATCTTTGGTGAAAATGTGAGTTAGATTTGAAAGAACATTCAGTGGATGTTCTCCTTGAGAATAGCCAGATTTGCTGGCTGCCTCTAATTCAAGTCGTTCTTTGAAATCTTCCAGAATGCCACCCTGACGGGCCAGATCCAACCATTCCAAAGCCGGAGCTTCGATGCGTCCATTTGGGTAACGCCGCACTCTGGCCCACGCAGGAATGCTGGCGAAGGAGTTGGAAGAAACTGAACTGTCCGGCGCAAAATTAAAATCTACTAGATCCACTAAAGCATTCAACGCCTGATCAGAATTGTTTGCTGCCAGCCAGTTTTCGTAGCGGTACTGACGGATTGGCAAAGTGGCCTCGGTCCATTCCGATCCTGTCATTCGATTGAGTCCCTGGTCCCAGAGTTCTCTGCGCATTTCTGATTCACCTCTTCGGTCCCATTCCCGGCCGGTTTCCAGAAACAAAGTCGCGAGGTTCTTCTGAAATCCGGCCCGCTCCGAACCGGTTGGAGTCCAGTTCATCAGAAATTCGTGTAATTGATCGAGAGCGTCGGCTCCGCTGTAGATCGGAGTCAGAATGCGCCCATCCAGGCGCAGGGTTTCTTCCAGGTTGTTGGCTAACAAGCTTTCATATAATTCAACAGACTCACTACTTAAGCCTTTTTGCTGATACAACTTGGCAATCTGTCGCTGAAAATTGTAATCGCCCGGATTCAGGTTGATGATTTTTTCGTAAAAGGGTTTGGCCTTTTCAATGTCGATCTCGGTGTAGACTTCAGCCAACAGCTGATTGAATAAAAGCGAATTAGGCGAACGGTCGTATTGTGATTTGACCTGTTCCAGAAATGAATCGATCTCATTAAAGCGCTTCAACGTATCCAAAGCCTGATTTCTGACTGCTCCCGCATTTCTGGAAGAAGACACACCCAGGGTAGGAGATGATGCTAAAAGGATTTGCCGAGCCAATGCGACGGCTGCGTCTTTTTGATTGGATCGACTATATTGCTGCAAGCGAGCGCCAATGGAAGATCCGCGAGAAGACTGCGAGCTGGTCAGATATTTGGCTTCAATTTCTGACGCCTGATCATGCAATCCTGCCTGATGTAATTCGGTGGCAAGAGCCCGATATTCATGTGTGTACAGCGATCGGCTACCGATGAGGTAAGCGCCGGCTTCACTGGCAGCTTCTTTGTCCTTTAACCGGGATGCTAATCGGAGTTTCAGCGCTTGTCCCATTAATTGGCGGTCAGCGTCCTGATCTTCATTCAGCGCCAGCTTGAGAGTTTCCATGGCTTGCTCGCTCTTTTGAGATCCGGCAAGCAGCGCGGCTTGGAGAAGATTCAACTGTGGATGAGTTTCGGCTCTTTGTTCAGACCAGGAATCCACCACATTCAACGCCTCGTCCCGTGATCCGGTTTCCCAAAGTGTGTAGGCATAAGCCAGGCTGCCGAGTAGTGAGATGTTAGGATGTTCGGTTTGCGTTTGAGATTGGAGCGCTGTTTTCCAATGATTTAAATCATCAGCTGAGCTAAAGTAGAGTAAAGCCTGATCCAGATAAGTCTTAGTCACCAGATCTGGAAAGACCGTATGGAACCAGGCGGAAGGTTCGGATTGAATCAGGCTCATCGTGGCTCTGCGGCCGGAACCCCGAGAAGGCAATTCGCCGCTATGGATCAATCGAACAGCGACATCCAGCAGACGCGCAGCTTTTTCTGAAGGCCAATCACGTTGGAAGAGATATTGTGGAGCGACGAACATTCCCTGTTGCAATGGTTCGCTGACCAAGGCCAATCCAGTCATTGGAACTTTTTCCGCCATCCACATTGCCTGTTCGACGCTTCCTGCTTTAAGAGTGAGTAAAAAGCTTGCGAAGACTTGTTGCGGAATATCTTCATAAATCAAATCCAGACCAGACTGAAGCGAACGATCCGCCCGGTCATGAAAATCACCGGCGCTTCTGCTGATGCGTTCCTGAGCCTGAGCAATTCCATCATAAAGCTGGTGCATGAACAGGTGAGCATTTGCTGCCAGACGTGGATAAGCTTTTCCTACCCTTTCCTGGAATTCCTCCATTCGATTAAATGTGTTTGAATCAAAATCAAGCGGAGCGCCTCCTCGTTGCAGGTATAGAGCGGGATAAATCTTGTTTTCATACAATTGTAGCAGGCAGAAAGAGTCCAACTCCAGCTCCGGGTCGGGAGTTTCAGCCTGCGCCATGATTTCTTTTTCCAGGTAAGTTAAAGCCTGATTGAATTGTGGATTCAACAGCGCGCGGTCTTTAGCGACACTCAACAGAAGAGCCCATCCGAAAATTCTTTCGATGCGGGGAGTGTTTTGTTCTTTCAGGAAAGCATCGATTTCTTCAAGGAAAGAAATCCATTGGGCGTTGTTGTTCATGGACTGATCAGCCAACCAGGCCAGGGCGAGGTCACGGGCTTGTTCTGGTGTCTGCGGAGTGTTTGCTTGAGCTGCTGAAACTCCTGAAGTTGGGCTTTTTCGCACAC
>JAUIHU010000390.1 GCA_030432175.1 Verrucomicrobiia bacterium
TCCACTTTTTGAGAACATTGAATCCATCAAGCCAGTTGACATTGAATCCCCACCTGGAGAGTTGGATCGCTTGTTCATTGTCGAACATATTGGAAAAATCCAGGTCATCACCGACCTGAATACTGATCCCCTGTCTTCCACATTTCTGGATATCACCAACCGTACTCTTCACGAAAAGGAAGCGGGGTTGAACAGCATGGCGTTTCACCCGGATTACTCATCCAATGGCTTATTCTTTGTTTACTACAATTATCGAGATTCCAATACAGGATTGAACTACAATCGTCTTTCCAGATTTCAGGTAGATCCACAAAATCCCAATCAAGCGCTGGCTGAATCTGAAACTCCCCTTTTCACGCAGTTGGATCAGCACTCGGATCACAATGCGGGTGACATGTTTTTTGGAGCTGACGGTTATCTCTATTTGGCTTTAGGAGATGAGGGCGGTGGTTATGATCAATTCCACAATGCACAGCGTACTGATAAAGATTTCTTTGCTTCAGTCTTGCGTTTGGATGTGGATTCCAGGCCAGAAAATCTCAATCCCAATCCACATCCATCCATTAATGGGAATTACAAGATCCCTCTAGACAATCCATTTGTTTCAACAAGTTCGTCATTCGGGATAAATTCCCGAAATGCTGGATCAATCCGGACAGAAATGTTCGCATATGGTTTGAGAAATCCCTGGAGGATGCACTTCGACGAGGAATCTGGTGTTATTTATATCACCGACACTGGCGACCATACCCGAGAGGAAATCAACATCGTCAAGCCTGGAGCCAATTACGGATACCCCTATTTCGAAGGCTCTGTTGAAGGTCCTAGACACAACATCACCCATGAATCCATCCGGAACCGTTTTGAATTTCCAATTGCGGAATATGGAAAGGAACTTGGACTGGATATTGCCGGATTGTTTTTATATCGGGGCGAACATATTCCCAGTCTGGATGGTAAATTGATTTTCTCCGATTTTCATGGTGGATATCTGGGGGTTTTGACTTTGGACCAATCCGGACAACCAGCCGGACCACTGGAATGGTTTTTTCGTCATTCATACATCAGTTCATTCGGTTCGCATCCCGAAACTGGTGAAATACTGATGGCTGATTATGTGCGGAATAAAATTTACGTGCTGAAAGATGGGCCAAATCCCACTTCCATTCCCATCCCGCCTACATTGAGTGAAACCGGGTTGTTCAGCGACTTAGAAACTCTTCAACCTGCTCCTGGGCTGACTCCTTATGACGTGAATGTCACTTTCTGGTCAGATAATGCTATCAAGAAAAGATGGTTCGGTTTGCCCAATGCCGAAGCTAAATTTTCTTTCGCCGTCAACGACAAATGGCGCATTCCGGCTGGAACTGTGCATGTGAAACATTTTGATATTCTGATGGATGAGAGTGATCCCGGTTCAACACGGCGACTGGAAACGCGTGTTTTTACTAAAATGAATTATGATGGACTTTACGGAGTGACTTATAAATGGAATGAGGATCAGTCCGAAGCCGTACTTGTCAGGCCAGAAGGTGAAGATGAAATTCTCGAAATAAAAACTGCTAACGGCGAGATACGGCAACAAAGATGGCGATACCCAGGCAGGCGAGAGTGCCTTTCCTGTCACAACTACAATTCTGCCCGATTGCTGGCATTTAAAACGTCTCAGTTGAACAAATCTATCCAACTACCCGATGGAGCTACGATAAATCAATTGGAGCATTGGGAGTCCGGTGATTTATTTAAGCAACCATTACCTCCAGCTCGTTCTCTACCTGCATTGGCTGCCCCGGATGATGAGCGCTTCAGCAAGGAGTATCGTGTCCGTTCTTACTTGGACGCCAATTGCGCTCAATGCCATCACCCAGCCGGAATCTCCAGTCTGAAATGGGACGCCCGCGCATCTGTATCTCTCCACGAAGTTAATATCGTGGATGTCCTGCCATACAATAATTATGGAAACAATCAGAACTACTTCGTTCGCCCGGGAGCGCCGGATCATTCAGTCATCCTTGAACGAATCAGTAAACTTTCAATCGGCAGAATGCCTCCATTGGGCAGCCATGTTATTGATGAAAATTCGGTAGAGTTGCTGACTGAATGGATTCATTCCGACCTGACTGGCTTTGAACGGTTCGACCTTTGGCTAGCTCGTTATTTTGATGATGTGGATGATCCTGACTCACTGTTGTATCTCGATCCGGATCAGGATGATTTATCCAACTATTCAGAGTACCTGCTGGGATCAGATCCATTGGATCCAAACCACAACGTCGAAATGGAATTCAAGGTCAACGAAGATGGGACTCGCTCGATCAGTTTCAACAGGAGTCCCAATATCAGGTACAGCGTATATCAAGCCAAACAGATACTGCCTGAGCCAGATTGGGAGTATCTGGATGCGCCTGGGAATGAATTTCTACTCCCAGCAGAGGCTGGACGACACGAAGTCACCGATCCGTCGCCAATATCGGAAAGCCAATTTTACAAGGTTGAGGTTGATGACAGATAAGTTTTAATCTGTTCAAAAATTCATGACACCCAACTTTCATTCTAACTCTTCATCCCTCAAAAAGACGGGATACTTCATCACTTTTGAAGGAATGGATGGGGTTGGAAAAACGACTCAGGTTCAGCGTTTCGTCAACTGGTGGCAGTCTCAAGGAATGCAGGTCATTTCGTTGCGAGAGCCAGGAGGAACTGGCTTGTGCGAAAAAATCAGAACCTTGATCAAGGAAAAGGATCCAGATGAGCAGGTTTGTGACACCACTGAAGCATTGCTAATCAACGCAGCGCGCGCTCAACTCACTCAACAAGTGATCCTCCCGGCGCTGCAATCCGGAACGCATGTGGTCTGTGATCGCTTCTATGATTCCACAATTGCATACCAATGTTATGGAAGGGGCCTCCCTCGGAGTCAGGTTGAATCTCTGATTCATTTTGCTACGGCTGGATTAAAACCGGATTGTACTATCTATTACGAGGCTCCGGAAGCGAGTCGACTGGCCAGGATGCAGGCCAGAGAAAACAAGCTGAATACGCCCGATCGTTTTGAACTGGAAAGTTGTGATTTCTTTCAAAGAGTTGAGGAAGGGTTTAAAATGATCGCCCTCTCGGAGCCAGAACGCTTTCGAGTTATTTCTGCTGTTGGGTCCATTGATGAAGTTTTTGAAAAAACACAAGCTTTGCTTAAAGCGTTATTTCCAAACATTTTGGGAGCGATTTAAAGTGGGTGGTGTCCTGGGAACGCTGAGCCCCAGCTCGCCGAGTAGAGCTGGTATTGGAAGTGGGCTGAACTGAATGGCAAAGCATTATCAACGTTGGCTCTGGATGCCATGTGGGATGAATCCCAACGGGATTCCGCAACACAGCCCAGGGTTGCGCGTTGAGCGCTACCCTGGGTAATGCATCCAATTTTTCACAACTCTGTAGGAGTTGCGCCTTCTGGGCAAAGACATCAACTTCGTCAAAATATTCAGTTTGACGGATGCTTTGAGTTGAAATGTAAGAGTCCACAACTCCTTCAGAGTTGATTCTGGTTTTGATCGGTAACCCAGGGTAGCTCGTGCCTCGCAACCCTGGGCTGTGCTCCAGAATCCCGTTGGGATTCCAACTGTTTCCGAGTCACAATTTTTTGGGTGTCAAAGATTTTCCTACTCAATGACTCTAGCGCCAACGGCTCGACACATACCAGCCTGGGCTGCCAAGCCCAGGGCGGCATTCTCCTCAATGAAAAGGGCTGAAGGTCCGATACAGATACAGCATATTTTCTCTCAGAACATCTTTTTGTGTCGGGCTTTCAGCCCTTGGAGCTGTGGGGAGGAACCAAAACCTGGGCCTGGCAGCCCAGGCTGGTATGTGTCAGGCCTTTGGCCTTGGAAAATTTTCACGCCACCCGACTTTAATCGCACCCACACTCTTGGGTATAATTAAAATCGGGTGGTTGTTTGCCGGTTCAGCCCACTTCCAATACCGGCTCTAATCGCCGAGCTGGGGCTCAGCGTTCCCAGGACTCCACCCTCCTTTCATCGCACCCAACCCTTTCCCTAAAGCCGAAACGGACCATATTTTTGGGTACAACGCTTCGTAATACCAGAGTTTGGCAAAATAAAACCCAATGGGAGCCGCTTGTGTCCAACTGCCATCCTCAACTTTTTCAGATAACCAGGACAGGGATTTTCTCAGTTCAGGATTTACTCTGGTATCGTCAACCGTAATAAACCAGGCTACCAGTCCCTCTAACGCCAGCGCGGTTTCCTCAACTGAAGCCTGTTCCTGACGTGTCCCTCCCCAACTTCCATCAGCATGTCGCATTTCCAGCAAAGCTGCGACACCTCGGCTTCCCATTGATACGATCCGGTCGCGGTGTCGCTGACCAAAGGGTGCTTTTAAAATCTCAGCCAGAGCCAGCACTGCTCGGGACGTTCCGTAAACTGGATTTTCTTCCTGTTCCAAATACTGGTTACCAAACCATAGCGGGGTCCATTGTCCATTCTCCGCTTGAGTCTTTTCGAGGAAATTCAGCGCTTTGATACAGGGCCGTTCCAAATCCTCTGACCAAATCTTTGTCACTGATTCCAACCCGGTCCAGGCTCGAAGCGCATGCGCAGTCAGATCGGCGCTGCTTCGATCAAAGGGGAGTGTGCCCCAGCCCCGACAAAAAGTAGGCATACCTCCGTCTCGATTCTGTAATCCGCACAACCAGGCTGCCGCTGATTTCAGGGCAGGCTCAATGCGACCTTCCAGCTCAAGGATTTCGTTAGATCCATCTTGATATGCCGATTTGAACTGAGTTCGATGCTTATTCAGAATTCGGCGCCACTTCAACAACGCCAACATTGCCCCAGGCGTATCATCTGCGTCGGGCACACCTCCCGGCAAAGGAGTCCAGGCCCATCCGCCAGGAGCGGCATTCGTATATGGATGAATGGTCTGATACTGCTGATCGAGCAGCCAGCGAAGATTTTTTGACACCCACTTTCCACCCTGATTCAACAAATCTTCATCGGACAACGCTCCAAGGCTGAGCGTCGTTCCCCAGGTAGCCAGATGGGTGTCAATCGGCCAACA
>JAUIHU010000391.1 GCA_030432175.1 Verrucomicrobiia bacterium
GGATTCGGTGGAAGGACTCTATCCAGACGGCATGATTCGGGATTGCGCGGATAGAATGGAGAGCTTGTTGAACGATTTGGCGGAGGATCCAGCTCTGTGGGAGAAACCGGAAAGGATCCGGAACCTCCCGCAACGTCAGGCGAAAGAAAGGCTGCAGGTGAATGCCACGGAAGGGCCTGAACCAGAAGCGCTGATGTGTGAGTTGTTCGTTCGGCAAGCTTTGAAAACGCCGGATCGGGTTGCCGTGAAAGATCGTGAAGGATCGTGGACCTACCAGCAAATTTACAACGCCTCTTTAAAACTGGCGCAGCGTTTGAAGGATGCAGGCATTCAGGTCGGTGAATTAGTTCCTGTGGCGCTGGAGAAAGGGTGGCGGCAGGTTGTGGCAGTCCTTGGGATACAAATCTCTGGAGCCGCCTATGCTCCACTGGACCCAGCGACACCGGAGCAGCGGCTGAAGAAATTGATTCACCAAATGGAAGCTCGTTGGGCAACCACAGAAAAAGAATCTGCCGCTGCCCGAATATTTCAAGAGAGCGGTGTAAATGTTTTGGAAATCCAAAGTCCTGATGATGACTCTGAATGTTTCCAAAGCTCCTCTGAAGCGCTGGAGTATCGACAAGGACTGGATGAGCTGGCCTATGTTATTTTTACATCAGGCTCCACCGGCGAACCTAAAGGAGTGATGATCGATCATCGTGGCGCTGTGAACACGATTCAGAATGTGAATGAGCGAGTTGAAGTCGGAGCTGAGGATCGCACGATCGCTTTGTCTGCGCTGGGATTTGATTTGTCAGTTTATGACATCTTCGGCCCTCTCGCCGTGGGAGGATGTGTCTGTATTCCTGATCCGGACCAAATGGGAGATCCGGCCTACCTGCAAGCCTGGATTCAACAATCCGGGGTCACAATTTGGAACTCGGCGCCGATGTTCCTGCAATTGTATGTCCGCGGAATGCAGCGCTCAAACAGCGATGTGTTCTCAAACATCCGATTGGTTTTGCTCAGTGGCGATTGGATCCCGATGGATTTACCAGCCAAGTCACGACAGCTTAAATCGCAATTAGAAATCGTCAGTCTCGGCGGCGCCACGGAAGCTTCCATTTGGTCGATTTGGTATCCAATCGAAGTTGACGCTGACCTGAGCGGGTGGAATTCGATTCCTTATGGATACCCCATGCGCAATCAGACGTTTCATGTCTTGGATTCACAAATGGAACCATGCCCTGAATGGAAGACGGGTGAGCTTTACATTGGCGGAATCGGTCTGGCGCGAGGTTACTGGCGAGATCAGGAACGGACCCACGCCGCATTTGTGATTCACCCCGAAACAGGAGAGCGACTGTATCGAACCGGGGATCTGGGACGCTACCGTCCTGGCGGAGTGATTGAGTTTTTGGGACGCCGTGATCATCAGGTGAAGATTGGTGGATTTCGAATTGAACTGGGAGATATCGAAAGCAACTTGTTGACACATCCCGACGTCAGCGAAGCAGCTGTAGTCGTCCAGGAGGATCGAAGAGGAATGAAGCGACTCGTCTGCTTTTGGACAGCAGCCGGAAGTGTGACTGATTTCCAAAAAGTTGAAGAACGATTGAAAAAGCATCTGGCAGAAAGGACTCCTGATTACATGCAGCCACATTATTGGCGACGTCTGGATGAAATGCCTTTGAACCAGAACGACAAGCTGGATCGAAAACGACTGACTAAGATGCATTTTGAAGAAGGGTCCGTGAATGGGAATAAAGAAACATCGTCCCAGGCCAATCATGCTTCGCTGTGTGAGGAAAAGAAGCTCAACGGAAAAAGCTCCTTCTCCATACTGGAACAAATGCAAGCGCCTCCGGACTCGGCGAATGGTTACATGGAAAACGGAAGTCCGGAACCAGGCTTGATACTGGATAAAAAAGAGAGGGATCAATTTCGGAGAAACTGGCATGGTCGGCGGCGCGATTTAAAGGGGCAGACTTACCGTTTAAACAAGAGCAGCCAATGGGATCCACACTACTTGCAATGGCGATCCGTTCGCAGATTCGAATCTCAACAAATTCCGCAGAACAGTTTTGAAAACTGGTTGGGCTCTTTGCGAATGAGTATTTTGAATGACGCCCGGAAGTTTCTTTATGGATCTGCTGGGGGATTGTATCCGGTGCAGACTTATGTGTATGTGGTTCCTCATCGAATCGAAAACATTGCCGGCGGTATTTATTATTATGATCCGGAACAGCATGCGCTTGTCACAATCGATAACTCAGCTCGATTGGATGAAACCCCGCATTTCCCGACCAATCGCCCGATTTTTAAATCCTCAGCTTTCTCCCTGTTTTTCATCGCTGCCATGGATGCGATTCAACCGCTCTATGGATCTGCCAGTCGGGATTATTGTCTGATTGAAGCCGGGCAAATGGCTCAGCTGTTGACGCAAGCAGCTCCAGACTATGACTTGGGTGTTTGTGGGATTGGAGCCATGAATTTTGATAAGATCCGGCCCCACTTCAAATTGGAATATCAGCACGAACTCCTTTATTCGATGATTGGCGGAGGAGCAGCGGATCCGGTCCGGTCCGAGAGCCAAACACCGTTTGCGGATCAACCAGCCAAGACCCCACCGCTAAATTCAGCAACCTTGGAATCCGTTGTAGAGGCGCCAGATTCAGATTTGGATTTATCCCCGCCATCGTCGACTTTGGTGCCGAAATCAGTGAATGGAAATCCACAGACCGATCCGATGCAAGCGCTGGCGGAATTATGGCAGGAAGCGTTGCAAGTCGAAGGAGAGATTGACCCGGATCGCACCTTTTTTGATTTGGGAGGAGATTCCTTTTCAGTCGTGGATCTCAGTCAGTTGATACAGAACCGGCTTGGGCTTGAGTGTTCGGTAACCGACATATTGAATGAACCGACACTCCGTCGGCTCAGCCAGCGACTTCGGCCGGAACACATCCATGGAAATGGCATGGCAGAGTCTTCCAGGGAAAACGCTCAACAGGAAACTACCATCAATCGAAATCATCGTGCGCAGCGACGAGCAGCGTTCCGCCGAAGAATCCGTAACGAATTCACATGAGTATTTCACCTAACGCTAACGCCATTGCGATCACCGGCATTGGACTGCGCTTCCCTGGAGCCAGAACGCCAGACGAGTTTTGGGCGGATCTGTCTCAAGGTGTCTCCAGGATCCGGCGTTGTTCCAATGACGAACTGACAAAGTTGGGAGTGAATCCGGATTGGATAGCGCAACCTGATTTCGTGCCAGTCGGTGGAGTCGTGGATGGTGTGGATCAAATGGATGCCCGACTGTTTGGCTACAGTCGGAAGCACGCTGAACTCATGGACCCACAGCAGCGAGTGGCGCTGGAAGTGGCTTGGGAAGCATTGGAAGATGCGGGCGTTAATCCTGATCTATGCGGATGGGATACAGGTGTCTTTTTTGGAGAAGCGAAAAATGATTACCGTCCAAGATCGGGAGAAGGCAGTCTGGATGAGCATCTGGCATACACATCAAACGACAAGGACTACATAGCTACCCGGATCAGTTACAAGTTGGATTTAAAAGGTCCATCCATGACCGTACAGACCGCCAGCTCCACATCACTTGTGGCAGTGCATCTGGCGGTGGAAAGTCTCTTGCGCGGAGAATGTGATTTTGCTCTGGCCGGAGCCGCCTGTCTGGGGATTCCACAGGCAGGCTACATTCCGTCCAATGGATTTATTTATTCACCTGATGGAGTATGTCGCGCATTTGACGCCAACGCCAATGGAGCGGTTCCTGGGAATGGTGTTGGAGCTATTGTTTTGCAGCGATTGGAAGACGCGCTGAGGGACAACCGCGAGATTTATGCGGTGATTCATGGTACTGCAGTCAATAATGATGGAGCTTCCAAAATAGATTTTCACGCGCCCAGTGTGGAAGGGCAGACCCGAGTGATTGCCGAAGCTTTGGAAATGGCTGGATTTACTGCGGACAGCATTTCCATGATTGAGGCGCACGGCACCGGAACACGATTGGGTGATCCGTTAGAAATCCGCGCGCTGACACAGGCATTTGACCTGAACACCAAGCGACGTGGATTTTGTTCCATTGGATCCGTCAAGACCAACATCGGACATCTGCACACGGCTGCAGGGCTGGCTGGATTGATTAAAACAGCGCTTTGTCTTCAGAACAAGACACTGGCTCCAACGTTGAATTACAATCGAGCTAACCCTGAGATTGACTGGAATGACACGCCGTTTGTGGTTCAAACGCAAGCTGAGCCCTGGGAAACCAATGGGGAGCCACGCCGGGCAGGAGTCAGTTCATTTGGCTTTGGTGGAACGAATGCGCATATTGTTCTCGAAGAAGCGCCACAACGGCCATGCCGGGTAGAACCGCAATCACCAGACCGAGTGATATTGGGATTCAGCGCCCGGACAGAAACAGCGTTACAGACATTAACTGATACCTGGAAATCATTTTTAGCCCGATCGGCTTCAGAGAACAGCGCGCTGGACGTCGCCAGGACATTGAATGCCGGCAGGAAAGCCTTGCCGTTCAGACAAGTTTATGAGTGGGCTCCCGGATCTTCCCAACCCTGGCGAGCCCTGGGGCCTGTCGCTCGTGAAAATTGGCGCTTGGGAAATGGAGATGTGACTGAACTGGAAGTGCATCCGGACGCAGGGTGGGTGAGAGGTCCGAAATATCCATTCGAATACCAATCCTATTGGACTCACGAACCTGAATGGGCAAACCGATCGAAAAAACATGGCATCGAATCTTCACCGTCGGATGCTTTTGAGCCAGAATCCGAAAGCGCTCCTGTTGAATGGTTACTGGAAGCTCCCCAATTGCGGACTTTGGAGAAGATACAGGATGTGGATTTTGATTCAACGACGCGCCTGGAAGTCATTGAGAAAAACGGAGTTACTGCTCAAAGATTGGGGATCCCTTGGGTAACCCTGGATAAATTTGAAAAACGGTTAAGAGAAGGAAGCGCCGGAAACAAGATTTATCTGATTAACGATGACATGGGTGAATCGACTCTGGAGCGGCTGCAGATTTGCCATCGCATTGC
>JAUIHU010000392.1 GCA_030432175.1 Verrucomicrobiia bacterium
CCAGTGATTTTGTATCATGGCTTGCCGGAGTGGAATTCGGCAATAGCGCTGACCGATTTGTGGTCGGAAGAGTGTCCGGAACTGGAGTCAGTGCAGTTGCAGCTTCAGCCGATTTTGATAGATGTACATCATCTTGACGAAACGAAATTGCCAGCTGAAAATAATTTGGTTGGGCTACTCATTCGAATTGAGCGGAGTCAGGATCCAAAAGTGGCGATCTATTGGATTCGAAAAATGAATGAACGGCTGTTGGAGATGGAGGAAACGAATTTGCGGAAATCAATGACGCAGTGGTTGAAGCATTATTTCCTGCCGACTCGCATGCCTGAACTGGATTTTGAAACATGTAAAACAATCGAGGAAATCATTATGACAAGTGAACATCTAACCATCGACTGGTCCGTCCCGATTCGGGAGGAAGGCATTAGAATCGGGATTGAACAGGGTTTGAAGCAAGGGGTTAAACAAGGTGTGCAGCAGGGAATAGAGCAGGGAATCGAACAAGGAATGGAGAAGGGAACTTTTAAGATATTAGTGAAGTTGTTGGAACGGCGACTGGGGCCTTTGTCACCTGAGTTGGAAGAGAAGTTGGAAGAGGCTGGTTTAAAGACTTTAAATCGGCTGGTGGATGTGGCCTTGGATGTAGAATCAGAGGCTCAGGTATTTGAGGCGCTGAAGGAAGGATGAAGGTTGAGGACTAAATTCTTTGAAACCCAGGGTAGCGCGTGGCGCGCAACCCTGGGCTGTGTTGCAGAATCCCGTTGGGATTCAAAATGTTTCATGGTTAAAAATTTTTGGGTGTCAGCGATTTAAAAGATTTTCAACTTTGTTGTTCGTGGAGTTCCAGCCAAGTCCGGATCCGATCATGCCAGTGAGATGAGGTGTGATGAAAAAAGGTGTCTGTTTGCTTGTTCAGCCCAATTCTAATGCTGGCTACACTCGCCGAGCTGGGGCTCAGCGTTCCCAGGAGAGCCACCGGGTTATAAGCACACCCCGCAGATAGCATTATCGCAAAAACTCTGGGCAGACGTGTGCATATTGAATTGGCTCCTTTCGATGGTAATAACGAAGAAAGAGTTGGTACTCCCCGGCCGGGAGTTGGAGAGCCTGAGCCTGATCTGATTTAGCGTTGGAATGGTGAAATGTTTCAACGACTTGATGATCCCCAAACCGGCAAACAACCACGGTCCACTCTCCAGCAGAGGCATCACAGACTTCGCGATCGATACTGATTTCTTTCAGAACCGGTATCGGACCTGTCGTTGCAATCACTGCGTGTGGATTCCACCTTGGGGCCGTCGTTAGCAGCGACGCCATCGCTCCAAACCCAGATTCCAGATAGCGCTAAACATGCTGCAATCCTTTCTCCCGAATCAAGCCAATCCACTGATCAAGCAGCTGCTCTACTTCAGATGTTGAAACGCGGTCCGGTGTATGACGAGCTAACAGGTGCAGTCTTTCTCCAGAGAATCGAACCGCGATGTCTATTTGATACTGCCGGAGCGTTCCAGGCGCATGTATCGATCTTGAAAAATGACGCGACACGGAGAGACCTGCCTGATTAACGCTGCGTGAAAATAAATTTCTGACATCCAAATTTTCTATGTTCACATGACTGCCAAAGAGAACGAGAATCTCTTCCTGAAATGTTCCAAGCAATACAGTTTAAGATTTAAATGGGTAAAATGAGTATCAAAAAATTGTTTTCTTTTTTTGATAAGAAAGGATTTATTTTAACAATGGCTCGAAGTCTGGAGTTGTCATCGGTTCATATCCACTTGGCGCCCGTCCGGAATATTCAATTAATACACGCTGATTAAAAGGAGCAGCCTCGGGATTGACTTTAGCAACTTTTGCAGAGAGTTCTGTGGCATCATATTGCACACATCGAACTAAATCCTCCACGAGGTAGCGTGGCGCCCAGCCGATCATACTATACTCCTCAGTTAAGAGTGGCACAGCAATTCGGGTTGCAGGGTTGTTCAACTCCATGAGGATTCTCAGTTGTTCTCCTGAAATTAGTTTCGTGGCTCGAGCAATAGCCTTTTCGCCGAGATGACGCAAGCCATGCAAAAAAAAGCGAACTTTGAAATATCCCTCAGAATCCGTGTTGACTTTAGGAAAGACCTCCATGCTGTCGGTTTGCCGTTCTCCTCCAGATACGGATAAAATTTCAATAGGGTCAGGAACGCGCTGATTACTCTCCAAATTGAGCCATTGGATATATTCCTTAAAATCTCTTCTCTTGGGCGACAACACACGGTTTTGGAAAAGGGGGAAGAGGTCAGAGGATTTATAAACCTCATCAAGTTTAGGGAATGACAATAATGGTGAGAAGCCTACATTTTGCTTAGCTTTCAATGCGCCCTGTGTGTAGCGAAAGCAATAGCGACCTGCCTCTGGCTCGGCGTCGAGCCGCCCGATTGGAAACCAGGCACGGCTATGGCGATTATTTTCAGGCGCTTGCCAGGCTAGAAATAGACTTTTCATAGTTCTAGTAGCTGTTGTTTCGTGTTTTCCAGGAAAGCCAGCGCAAACTTTACAGCCAAAGGGCTGATACGATCTTCAGGTACGCGAGCAAACATTTCTACTAATTCTTTATTCTCAATTTTCGCTACCCGTTTCTGCCAGGGACGAAAAAATTCGGGATACCTTGCGGCTAGCAACTCGGCTAACCTAATAGGGCTCAGGCCATGTTTTGCATCGGTATGTTCAAAAATACCACCTCTTCCCTTTTTAATGTATCTTGTGACTGTATTTTCTTAAAAGTAACGCTTTCGAGTATCGTCGAGCAACTCTCTGCCCAGAGAGGAAGCATGATCGAAAGTTGGCGCCATTTCGATGAAGAAATTGTCGCTATTCCCCTTTGATCTTGGTGGGCGCAAAAGTACTCCCCAATTTTGGTGATGACGGTCCGTATTGCCGACGAGGGCATCAAATACAAGATAACCAACCATCAAAATGGCGGCGTTCCGGCGCGGTCTTCCCTCGACAAAGAGTTTTTCAATCACCCCAACGATGTTTTCAAAGGTATGGTCGGATTGTCCGCGGATTTTCTCTTTGTCGTAATTGTCAAGAAATCCGCCAAGCAGTTCGTTGCCGTGTATCAGGACTTCTTTACTTGGAGTAAAAGATTTGACCGCGCAACCACGCATTCCTTGCCAAATCGCCAATTCTGTATGGTGGGTTGGCAAGCCCATTAAATTCGCGATTTCTGATGCAATTTTTTCAGCCCAATCCTCTCCAGTATTTTCCTGCGACTCTTTAAACAGCCAATTTGATTGATCGTACTTGAACCAGAACTTGGGTTTACTCCCCATCTGTTCCACATCCCCGCGCATCTCGGGAAGAACTTCAATGATTGGAAATAAATCTGGCATCAATCAATAGTAGCCATCCAACGAACCTCATGGTACTAAAAATTAGCGGTGGAGTATATGCTGGCGAATTTTAAAAATCTGATGCTTTTGGGCAACAGCGAGGAGGAATTGAAACTTTGTTAGAATCAGCGCCTATATGTTTGGCTAAGTTAAAGGAACGGGGACATTCCTGTCCCCTCACACCCCAATGCTGCTTCACAGCATCAAATATTCTTCAAGAATGGCAAAGTGATACCGTCTATTCAGAGCGCTTCAGGTCGTCGGAGGTCCCAAGGGGGCAGTAAATTTTTGAAAGAAAGTAAATTTTTGACACCCAAATTTTCTTCGGGGTGTGATTAAAAGTGGGTATCTGTTTAATGGTTCAGGCCAATTCAAATGCTGGATCCACTCGCCGAGCTGGGGCTCAGCGTTCCCAGGAGAGCCACCGGTTGTAAGCACACCCCGCAGATAGCATCGCAAAGGCTCAGGTTTGACAAGAAGCTTCTTACACGGTACACATCCCTGAGATACTGTTCATGGCTTTGAAAAAAATAATTGCAGTTTTTTATGCTCTGCCAAGCGGAAGAGAACCTGTAAGAGATTTCTTGAAGAATGGGCTTAGTGATTCCGACAGAAAAGTTGTCGGCCAGGATATAGCAACAGCAGAGTATGGCTGGCCTTTGGGTATGCCAATTTGCAAGGCTATGGGAAATGGACTCTACGAAATCAGATCACATATTAGTCAAGGTCGAATCAGCCGAGTTCTGTTTGGAATCGTGGATGGACAAATGGTACTTCTCCACGGGTTTATTAAGAAATCTCAGAAAACGGCTAAGAAAGACATCGATTTGGCCCTAAAACGATATCGGGAAATTTAATATCATTTTATACTTAAAATAATTTCATGAGCGCAAAAAAAGGAAGTAAAGGTTCAACCTTTGACGATTTTCTTGAAGAAGAAGGTGTCTATGACGAAACCAATTCTATCGCGATCAAACGTGTTCTGGCTTGGCAACTTGCACAGGCAATGGAAGAGAACCAAATAAGCAAGGCCCGCATGGCTCGTGAGATGCATACAAGCCGCACTCAACTGGACCGAATTCTTGATCCAGAGAATGATAAGGTTCAGCTGGACACTATCATCAAAGTGGCAAAAGCTCTGGGCAGACGTGTGCATATTGAATTGGTTTAGATCCTCTCAATGCTGAGGTTTCGAATTCCAATGGTTGCTGTAATTTGCGCAATCTTATAGTTGGAGTCTGGTTCTATCGACTTCCTGGCATTGACGCGAATCAAATAAAACCCCTGAAAGTCAGTCCTCCCGGATTTCCATTTCGTCTCGGTGATTTCTTCCCAACTCCACGGCAGGCTGGATCGATTATATAACGTTATATAAATAAAGTTCCGATTCAGTATCTCAGATTCTACCTCCAGACAAAGCTCCTCATTTTTTTCAAAGTAACCATATAAAAACTGCGTCTCCGGGTTACCCAGTGGTAAATACCGGCGATCCACCCATTCCGGAGCCAAATGACGCACGTATTTCAACGCTGGAAATACATAAAAATTCAGTGTCCGATAAAACCATTTATCACTCCGAATCAGGTCGGGATAAAACTGCTGATTATCGGGATCTACTTCACTCTCTGAACAAACCTTTTGTCCGTCTGAATA
>JAUIHU010000393.1 GCA_030432175.1 Verrucomicrobiia bacterium
TCATCCCTGCCATCCTGATCCACATCGGCTACCGTCAGGGAATGCCCTCCCATGCCCGAGAATGGAGAGGCGTTTTCAAAGGGCGGATAACTGATACCGGAATCAAATACCCAACGTTGCGTAAGACAACCATCCCGCCAGTCCCAGGCCGCCATGACCGTTCGTCCGTAAACACCTCGGCACATGACCAGGCTGGGTAGTGTGCCATCAAGGTAAGCGACACAGGCAAGAAAGCGATCGCAACGATTGCCGTATTCATCCGACCCACCATTTCCGCCGATGCCGCCCCATCCATTGATTGGATCTCTCCCAGGCACATAGTCCACTGTCTTTAAAGCGGCTCCGGTCTGACCATCGAAAATCGTCAGGTATTCCGGTCCGCTCAGGATACGTCCGTGCGTCAGGTGACCTTCTCTGTCGATTCGCCAGTCTTTTTCTGGGTCTCCAATCACAACGCCTTTTCCGTCTCTTGAACCATCAGCTGTCTTGCAGGCGATTTCCGCTCTGCCGTCTCCGTCCAGATCATAAACCATGAATTGGGTGTAGTGTTCTCCTTCGCGGATATTGATTCCGAGATTGATGCGCCAGAGATGTGTCCCATCCAATTCGTACGCATCGAGAATCGGCGCTCCGGTCATGCCGGCATGTGAATTGTCACGTGGGCGGTCCACTTGATGCAAAACCAATTCGTACTCTCCATCACCATCCAGATCTCCGACAGATGCGTCGCTCGGACGATACCCTTCAACAGGCTGGATTGGGATTTCCAGGTAAGGTTTGTTCCAGGGATCAACGAAGTTCAGTTGTGAAGCTTGCTGATGGGTCTGGTTGGAGACAACTGCGAATTGGAGGTGGTCCAACGTTTCCGAAGATTCCAATTCCATTAGATAATGTGTGGAGGTGGTCCAGTTTTCTTCCACCAGCTCTGCTGAGTCTGAGTTTTTGTGTTTTTTATAAATCAGAAAACCTGAGTCTGTTGGATCTGTGGGTAGCAGTCGCCAGCTGAGGCAGATTTTATTTTTAGATTCATCGGTTGGAAAAGCGACTAATCCACGGTCGAGCTTTTCCATATTACGTTCGCCCCGAAGGCCGGAGGATTCCAGGGAGTTAGAAAATCCAATCAAGACGAAGGTCGCGATTAATACAGTGGATTGAATGGACGTGGCGAAATTATTCATAAGAAATCAATGCCTGGAAACGGCGCTCACTTGCGGACGTCGTTTCGCGCGGATAAATTGAATAGTCAATGATAGGATAAACATGCAGGTAAGCGCCAAAGTTATCCAGGGGAAAATCCAACCTGCTTTCACATAAATTGTCTTTTCAGAAATCAGAGAGACCTTTCCTGCAAGAGTTCCTTCTTGAAACATTGGAAAGCGGGAAATGACTTTTCCGTTTGGATCAATCAATTGTGTGACTCCAGAGCTGGACGCGCAAGCAAACCAGCGACCTGTTTCAGATGCCCGGATCTGAAACAATGCGGCATGCTGAAGATGTTGCAACTCTGTCCAGTGTTCGGCGTCGTATATCGGAACGACAAACAGTTCGGCTCCGTTTTCTGCGATTTTTCGGATCACTTCACTGCCGTCCCCATCGAAGCAAACAGGAGTTCCTATTTTCCCATGAACCGTCTCGATACAGTGAAAAGATTTACCCTGGATTCCGTCATTGAAAAAATGGACCGGGCGAGCTTTGTAGTATTCTCCCAGGATGCGTTCGTGATCCAGTGTCAGGGCTGTGTTTTTCCAATCATTCTCACTATTGCCCACAGCGGTTTGAGTTCCCAAAGTCAAAATTGAATCAGACGCATCACATAAATCGTGAAGTTTTGCCATTTCTTCCGGATGGTTCCTCACATCATACGGGACGGCGTACTCTGGCCAGACAATCCAGTCTGGGTTGGAATGAATTATCGATTTTGAAAGCGAGAGGTAAGTGGAGAAAACGCTGGATTCAGATTGAATCAATGCCATGTGGATGATTCGGTCCTGGCTGGGGTTCAAGTTAACCGCGCCAGGTCTCCAGAGTCCCATCAAGGCGATGAGAGCAATCAGGACACTGGCTGTCAGTTTTCGATTTGGAAAATCAATCAACGCAGCTGATCCAAATGCTACCAGAAAAGTGGCTCCGTAAACCCCTAGCAAAGGAGTCAACCAAATGGGTCCGATAGATGTTCCGGGGGTGATCCATGGGAATTGAAGATAGAATAATTCGCACCGATAGAATTCAATCCCGGTCCAAAGAATCGCCATAAAAAGTAGCCGGTATTTGGATCTGTGATGAGGAGCTGTTCGGCATTGAATCAGCGCGCAAAAAAGCCCGATAAAAAATGCCAGGATCAGGTATAAAACCACAGCCATCAGCGAGAAGATTTCAAAGAACCATCTCAGAGAGATTGAAAAACTGACAAACCCATATGTGAGTCCCAGATAGAATGCTGGTCGTGGACTCAATCCTTGTACTGATTTGAACAGCGCAGCCAGTGAGATGACCATCAAGGGCCAAATGGAAAACGGAGGGAAACAGAACGGGGCTATAACGCCACCGGCGAGAGCCATCAGGATTTGGTGCAAGGGATTCATACAACGCGGGATTGAGTATTGTTCGGGTGTCATTAATTTTGATCCCGCCCAGCGTTGTGAGTGTTGAAGTTTGTTAGAATATTTTCAGGCCATAAACAAATAAACCCGACCCCATTTCGATGGGGTCGGGTTGCACACGGGTTATTTGGCTATTTCAGTTTGGTTGTTTGCTTTCAGGGAAAGTCTCTTACTGGCGAAGTCGGAAATAAACCTGACCTGCTTCGAGACTGTCGGAAGCCTGACCGGGATCCAATGTCAACGGTTCCTGAATGGAAACGTTCAGTGGAACCCGATCAGCGCCGGGAGTCGTAACGGTAAACCAAGGACCGTTCGGACTGGTGGCTGCTTCCAAAATGAGATCAGCGTTGTCTTCCCAGGTGAGCTGGATTGTGTTTGCTTCGGGTTCGTAGCCGATGCAGAGAGTGTTGTCTTCAGTAGGATTGACACCCCGAGTTTCAGCTAAGGTCTGAGCCAGTTGTCCATCAATGTAGAAGCGAACTTCCACTCCAAACTCGTGAACTAAAGCGACATGATGCCAACCTTCAGCCGGGACAACCGCGTCGGTGAAAAAATCGGTGATTCCATAGGTTGTGCCACCCAACTTGTTCTCAAAAGTGATCCACATGGAGTACCCACCAGGTAGTCCGTAAGAAGCAATAATTCCTTTGCTTTCCTCACGACCGGATGCGTTGGGTTCAGCGATATTTACCCAGGCTTCCAGGGTGTAATTCTGACCGTCAAAGTTCAGCCAACCTCCTAAGTCTGACCAGTAGCCGACATTGGATCCCGGTCCGGTGAAGGACAAGGACTGGTCTCCGGCTTCCCCGGTCACTGAATCATCGGCAAATCCTGGCAAATCTCCAGCTAATAGCGTAGACCCTCCAACCAGTGTTGCTGATCCGTAAAGGGTAGCAGAGTTGTAATCTCCATTGAATTCGAAATCTACGACGGGTCCTTCGACTGGCTCATTTTCAACTTGAACCTGAACCGCGAACGTGAATGCAGATGTGTCCGTCCAGATTGCGATGAATGAATCGCTAAACGGATCGTATTTCATGTTGTAGAAATTTGCATCGTTGGAAATGGAAGGGTTAGCGGATGGGTTTTCCGGATCCAGGGGATCAAATGTCGGCACAAAAGCATGGAAGTAATTCTCTCCCAGATCGGATCCAGGAAGCGGCGCTCCGCCTTTTCCAAGGAATGTGAAAGCGACTCCGTTCGGAAGACCGATGGCGCTGTTGTGAGGGTTGGTCATCATGGCAATTACACCACTGTTGAAGTCAGCTGCAAATTGCGGGTGACGGTGATTGTATGGGTCACTTCCGGTCGCTTCCAGGTAAGGAATTTGTGGGCGAGCTTCCGTTAATACGTAAGCCGGGGCAGGTCCGATGTTGAAATAGAATAAATCACCGCCATCGGCGCCGTTGCTGTGGTCAAATCCACCAATGAACTCTTTGTTAAACGGATTCTCAATCGCAGCTGGATGTCCTTGACTCAAGTCTCTGCGGCGTTGTCCAAGGATTTGTTGTTGTCCAACCACCAAATTGCCTTCGCTATCTGTTTCAGCTCCGACGATGGATCCGGTGATGATGTTTGGGTTCTCGTCGTTATCGGTGTTTGTCAGAAAGAGAAAGGCGTCGTTTTCAGGCAGGTAAACTACGTCCGGATCATCTTCATCCTTTTCTGGCACAATTTGGTCCAGTCGAGTAACGGTTGGAGAAATCAAATCCCCGTCTCGGCTGAATAGCATACCAACTACAGCTTCACCTTCATCTGGAACCTGATACTCAGCAACGATCAGGAAGTTTCCATTACGTGTACTGGTCGCCAGAGCAGTGTCCTGATAAGAAACTGTACCGTCTTCATCGTGAACAAATGCTCTCGCGATACGGTTTTCAGGCTCAGCTGTACTGGAAGGATTAACCAGAGCAACCAACAAGGAACGTTGCTGATTCGCTCCGCGTTGTTCTGCTGCTACAACCGCATTGTATTGATTTGTAATAGGATTGTATTTTACATCATGCTTTTGCATTCCGCCGTTTGGGTTGCCCGCAATTACAAAAGGGTCGCCGATAGGTTCCATTGTCAATGGATTGTAAAAATATCCTGCCAAAACACTTGCGGAGGGTTGTCCTGTGATCGGATCAGTGAGATCCAAGCCGGAACCTAAATCCTGGGTGATGATTGTGGTGAACAGGATTTCAGGAGCCGTGGTGTTGATGGCAAGCGCGGCTTCTTTGGTCAACCATGCTTCTGGTGTCAGGACGACCGGATCGCTGGTTGTAAATACCGGGGCTTCATCCTGTCCAAAAGCTGAGGTGGCGCCAACGCTGAGCGTGATAGCTAAGCAGCTGAGCTTAAGAATGTTGCTGAGTTTCATGTTTTCGTGTTTATTAAGTTATACGCACGAATCCGGTGACCATTTAGA
>JAUIHU010000394.1 GCA_030432175.1 Verrucomicrobiia bacterium
GAGCGAAAATTGCCGGACTGGAGTTTGTCGACTACGGAGATACGGACTCCCTGTCCGGAGCGGGAGCCTCTGGCGGAGTTGCCGGAAGGCCCGACAAGGATATTTCTTTTGGAGAAAATCCCAAAGAGTGGGTTCCAAAAACGCCTCCAACATTTTTCCTGGACTTCACCTCAATGGAGGCAGATCCATTTCCCGTAACCTGGAACGATTTCAAGAAAAGCCTCCCTCAAATTCCGGATGAACAAAATGCCGCGCTGGTGATCCTGAAAGCTATCAACCATCCCTCCTTCAATACTGATGAGATCAAGAAAACAGCCTCCTCCCTCTATGACTTTCACCCTTCCAATTCTCCTGAATCAGATCTGACGCCTGCTGAATGGAGCGCCATTGAAGCTTTAGTTAACCAAACCAGCTCTCTGATTAATGAACTCAAAGCTATAACTCAGATGACCGCTGCGAAGTATCCGGTTGAATTTCTAGGAAATGCAGTTTGGTTCAACATGCCGCTTCAGGAACATGTACTAAAAGTTAAGACTCTTGCAAACCTGCTTAGCCTGCATTCAGTCTACCATTTAAAGAAGGGCTCAGAGGAAGATTTTTTTCAAATTCTGGAACTCCATGCGGATTTGATTCAAACATTAGATAATGAATGGACCACCGTGGATGTTTTGAGCAAGTGGGCAATACTTTCAAGAATGCTGGATGACATAGCTTTATCATTCTCTAGTTTCGAACCGAGTACAGATAACATTGATCGCATATTAAAGATTCTTGAACGTTTCGATGTTAAAAAGGATACCCAACGAATGCTGATCGGTGAACGCATGGTCCTGGTTGAACATCTCCAAAAAACTGCGGTTCAGGTCGCGAATGCAAAGCCAGGCGAAAAGTCCACAGATATCGCATCAGGTGAACGAGCCTACCTGAGGAATGGATCCCTCACCCCTCTGCTTTATTATATTGGATTACTGTCTTTGCCCAACCTTCCTCCCCCAGCGTCCCTCGGTGATATTCCAGCCCATAATTTTTCATCCTGCCTGACTGCCGACCTCAACGCAGCAGACCAGTTCTTTGATCTGACATTAAACAATCCACAAACGGGAAACTATCCTGAATTCTGGAGTTCATGGATCCAGTTAAATGAATGGAAAAATCAAATACTCACTCAAGGACATGTAGAATATGAAGGCTCCAGATATTCGCTGGATCAATTAAACGAGATGCTGTCCGAAACCACTGCTTCAAACATGAAACTGGATTCATTACAGTTTCAGGATATTCCTGTGTTGAGCCGCAATAATCTAACCACTTTAGTAAACGTTTTTATAAAGGAAGCGGCTACTTTGACAAAAATCCGTTCACTTCAGGTAGGCATCCAGATTCTTCAATACCTGAACCATCAGCAACTCCAATCAGTTCCAGATAATCTTCAAGACTTTGATTCGGATTTTCAAAACACATGGCCTGATGACCCATTTACCGGAAACTCGCTACAATACGAATCTCTTACAAATGGATTCCGGGTCTACAGCTTTGGAAGAGAACATCTGAAAGAACTCACTGGTTCAGAAGAACCAAAATATGATCTGTCAAATCCAGAGATTGAAACCATCATAAACATCAAATAACCCTTCCAAATTCGGCATAAATCAGTGAATATTCCCAAATTCCTAATTTTCAATCGCTATGAAAAAACCAGCGCTTCTTATTATAATCGTTTTATCGATCTTGTTCTTCATCCTGTTCCAATGGGACCAAATAATGCATTCCAAACATCTCGCAATTCAACAAGAAATTCAAAAAGTCCGCGAATTCGAAATAAACCGGAGATCCGAAGCTAAATCCGCTGCATTAAGGTTTTACGAAAAAATCAACCCTCCTATTCCTGACCACGAAAATGGAGCGCTAATTTTACAAAACGCCAGTGATTTAGTTCCACCTTCAGCCCTCAGCAAGCTCAAAGATTCTCGAAAAAAGCTATCATCACCTGAGACTCTTTCAGAATCTGATTGGATTACATTACGAGAAACACTGGAACAATGTGAACCTTTATTTGATCAGTTTAGAAAACTTGCAAGCTTTGATCGATTTAAGTATTCGTTGGATATAGAAGCGCACATAGAAGGCGAGTATTCTATTCCTTATATTACAAAATTGACCACATACGTTCAAGCGCTTGAATCAAGAGGTTTGATTCATCTTCACCAAAACAATCTCGACCAGGTTTTGGATACGATACAAACTCTGAATTCAATTCAAACTTCGCTTAGAAACGAATTATATTTTAATGCAGTCTACTTAAAATGGGCAATCACTAACACAATATATTCATTAACACAATCAACTCTCATTTCAGACGCGTCGGATGCTAAGATATTGGAGTTCTTGACCGATCTACCTGATAGATTTTTCCATGCGAATGATATGACAAATTTGATTCATTCTCATCGCCTGATTTGCTTGAACAATGTCCTTGGAATAGACCCTTTAAAACTCAATTCTTTTGATGACCTGAATTTGAAGCATGACGATGTAACAAGATCATTTAATGCCTTATTAAACTTATCCCCCAAAGACATCTCTGATCCAGCAAGCCCGAAACTCATGGAAGAATATATTACTCATTCTATCCTCAAGGACATCCAACAAATGGATAGCCAGTTTCAGGTTTTGCTCAAATTGGTCGCTGAACCTTATACCGATCATTTTTGGAACAGAGTAGAATCCATGGCCCAAGACCTCAAATCTCAAGGCCATTTAATTTACAACGGGATTGTGTATCCAACTTCCAAAGCTGAGAGTTTTCTCAAATCCTCCTCTCCTGATGCTTTAAATCGATTTGAGTTGTTTCATTTGCAAATAGTAGAATTGCCACTCTTAACTGCAGCTCAGCTCGAGTTTTTCCATAGTTTTGCTCTGAAACATTGCTTAATTCTTGGAAGGCAACATAACATCCAGGCCGCTCGTATGCTGTTCCAATTCGCAGCCGACTCCCAACAACCCTTTCCAGATAACCTTTCCAATTTCCCGGAAGATTTCCAGGCTAACTGGCCCATCGACCCATTTTCTGGAAATCCTCTTGCGTACCGATTTGAAGGAAATCAGATTTGCATAAATTTTGATTACATTACTCGATTAACAGCACAAAATAATCGATTTAAACCAGCTGGCGCAAACAGCCATCACATGAAATTACAGGAGCTCCGCTTCAAAATTCCGGCATTCGAAAATTAACAAACTTCTCCGCCCCTGCATGCCTCTGTGATACAAACTTAAGAATAACAATGAAAAACAACACCTTCTTTCTTCGGCTCTCACTCGCCCATGGCGTATTGCTTACTTCAGCTCTAATGTTCACTGGTTGTGGATCTTCTGAGGAACAAACGCTGGAGCTTTTGCCATCTGACACATCAGCCACTCCGGCAGTGTCACTCGACTTCAGCTCAATGGAGGCAGATCCGTTTCCACTCACCATTGAAGAGTTTGAAAAACGCCAGTCCTCTATACCAGACGAAGAAAATGCAGCTTTGGTGGTATTAGCTGTAGCGGAGGCAATGGACCAACTGCACGCCGAGGAAATTCGTCGTCTCAGTCGCATTTTGCCAGCAGAGAATAAAAAACCGGACCAGTTAATGGAACCCGGAGAATGGAAGGAAGTCGAGCGACTGATCAGCCTGACAGATCCATCATTGATCAGTCTGGACCAAATCCTGACTCTGGATCAGGCAGCGTACCCGGTTGAGTTGAAAAAGGGAGACATGGCAAACACATTGATCCCCTACCTTGCGCCAGTAGCCAATCTTTCCCGATTACTCCATCTGCGGAATAGTTATTATGTTCACATTGGCAACTGGGAAAAATCGTTAGAAACTTTAAAGCTGCAATTAGCTCTACAAAAAACTCTGGAAAAAGAATGGTCTTCGCTTGCCCTTCTCACGAGTTGGGCAATTTGCAGAGGCGCATTGTTGGATGTCACCAATGCTCTTTCCGTCAAATCACTTCCAGCAGAAACCCGCTCCGAAATGTTGAGTCTGGTTCAATCCATTGATACCTCACGCGATCTGCATTCAGCGCTCAGTGGAGAACGGATGATTCTGATGGACTACTTCAGAACTTTTTCTGAAAAACCAAACTCTGCAGCCGGAAAAATCAAGTTGTTACTTTCGTCTTTAGGATCTGACAAAGAAGGGGCAAAACTCATGGTTCGTTCAGACTATGTTGAAACTTCTATGGAAATGGACTTTGAAATGGCGAAGAAGTTCTACGATTTGACTTTGAATTCTCCGGTTCTGGGTGTGTATCCGGAGTATTGGAAATCGTATGAAGCGATGCAGAAATTGTTAAAGGAAATTCAAACTCAGGGAACACTGGAATATGCAGGACTCAAAATGAATCCTGAAGAATTTCAACGACAGGTCCGCCAGGGTATGCGGCCCAAGATGGAATCCGACAAAGCAAAAATTGAAGAACTCCCGATCCTTTCCAGAATATTCATCACAGAAACGTCAACCATCCTTGAACGTCACGCCAACATCCAAACCCGCATAGCAGTTGCTGAAACCGCATTTCATACCTTGGAATATATAGAAAACAACGAAGGAACAATCCCTGCCAAACTGGAAGAGTTCAGCTCCGAATTTCAAAGCGCATGGCCCATGGATCCCTATACTGGAGAGCCTCTGCAATATCGTGGATCCAGAGACTCATTCAGAATCTTCAGTTACGGCAGTGAATACGTGAAACCATTACGAGGTGAGGGGCTTCCGGAGTTCAATCCATCCGATCCCGAAATCGAAACAGAAGTGTGGGTAAAGTAGCCAATAAATGCTAAGGGGCGGTATCACAATTCACCCACCCCTTTAGCAAACTTATTCCGCTACCGCTCCCCAAGACACTTACAGTTTGTGCCACTGGTCATGTAACTCTCGTGCAACTTTTGCGCGGTGAGTTTGCATGTCACCCACTCCGCATGCCCATCAGCAAATCCCCAGTTCCATCCCGCAGCTC
>JAUIHU010000395.1 GCA_030432175.1 Verrucomicrobiia bacterium
TCGCATCCTGACGTGCGTGGATGCTTCCACCGGCAAAGTTCTATACAGCCAGGAACGCCTGGACGGCGGTGGCGGCGTATATGCTTCACCAGTCGCTGCAGATGGCAGGATTTATATCTCCACTCAGGACGGTAGTGTGCTGACGCTGAAGGATGGAAATACTTTGGAAACCATCGCAGTCAACTCATTGGACGAACCGATTAACGCTTCTCCAGCCATTGTCGGATCTGAAATGTTCATCCGCTCCAAGTCTCACCTGTATTGCATCGCGTCCAAAGATTCCTGATAGCGCCCGGTTGTTCCATAAATTTGTGAATAACTCCAAATATTCACAGATATTTGTGAATAACTTGTGAATAGCATAGAATAACTTCTTGATTCCAAGCGTCCGGGGAAACTCAGGGCGCTTTTTTGTTGAGGGATTGAATCATTTTCTCCACACGATCCTCAAATGATTCCGAGCTGATCTGAGATGACATGCGTTCCATCCAGAGCGGAAATGCCATGGGTGTCAAATGCCTGGGGCGAGACAACAGGATTTCGCAGGACTGAAGATTTTCAAGAGCTTGCTTCAATCTTGGACGATCAAATTGACTTTTCAGAGCTTCCTGCCTGGCCTGCTCTAAAAGAAGATTCTGTGGATCATATTTTTGAAATACATCAAACAACAATCCGCTCGATGCCTGGATCTGCCGAGCTGATTTTTGCGCTCCAGGAAACCCCTGGAAAACGAGTCCTGCAACTCGCGCAATTTCACGGAATTGTCGTTTTGCCATTTCGGCTCCGTGAGCAGCTTCGAGGATTTCCTGATCCAGTTCATCCCCACTCCGAAACCATTCCTTCCACTCCATCGCTTCTAAATCAATGGGGTCGGAGGCCAGCAATTCCAATCCATAGTCATTCACGGCAACACTGACCGTGATTGGAGTTTTCTGGCTCAGTCGAAAAGCCAGCAACGCTCCCAACCCTTCATGGACCGCGCGTCCTTCAAAAGGATACAGGGTCATTCGCCAACCATCTCTCAATGTTAAAACTTCCACCAACAGCTGGTGATATAACGGAAGAGCTGACCACTGCTTTTGTATTTCTAAAACCGAAGCAACAGCCGCTGTTTCAGGTCCGGTCTTTTGCCCCAATGCATACCGTTCGATTTCACGTCGGGTTTCACTGGCGAGATGCGTGGACAACGGCATGCGACCGCCAACCCACCTGGGCACAGCAACCTGCTTGGCGGAGCTTTTCCGGACGATCGCTTTCATATCTCGAAATTGCACCAGTTTCAGTTTGCGCCCGGCGAAAAGAAATGACTCTCCTGGCCTCAGCCGTGAGACAAAGGATTCTTCGACAAATCCTAGTTTGCCACCGCGAAGAAACTGAACTTGAACCATGTTGTCCGAGGTAATCGTACCAATGTTCATGCGATGAAATCTTTCGACTTCTTTGGACTGGGACTGAAAATTCCGCTTCCCAGGTTTTCCACTGCGCTTCAATCGAGCAAACTGCTGGTACTGTCGCAAAGCCGGCCCTCCGTATGAAACGAAATCCAGTACCCAGCTCCACTCGCTTTGGGTCAAATCTCGAAAGCAGTAGGTGGATCGGACTTCTTCCCAGGCTTCCTGCTCATCAAATCCACCACCCATTCCCAGCGTCACCAGATGCTGAGACAAAGCATCCAAACTCATCTCCAGAGGCTTCCTGGGTTCCACTTCTCCGCGTTCGATCAATCTCCTCGCGGCAGAGAATTCGATCAGTTCAAAAGTGTGCGTTGGAGCGCAAAGAATCCGGCTCGGCTTTCCCGGCGAATGCCCACTGCGACCAGCGCGTTGCAGCAATCGTCCAATGCCTTTAGGACTTCCCACCTGCACAACCAGATCGACCGGCGGGAAATCGACTCCCAGATCCAGACTCGCAGTGCATACAACACACCTCAGATCTCCGGACCGGATCCCCATCTCAACTCGCCTCCTGTCTTCAAGCTCGATTGATCCATGATGAAGCCCAAGCTCCCAATGGGGCCGAAGTTCTTCGATTTTCTGATACCAGTTCTCCGCCTGATTGCGTGTGTTGGTGAAAATTAATGCTGAATCTGATTGATCCACTACTTCCAGTACCTGCTCGACCACCCGCATCCCAAGTCGTCCCATATGCGGAAATTTTTCAATTGGATCCGGGATAATACAGTCCATCTCTAAAGTTCGATCCGAGCGGCCACGAATCAGTTTCCCCTGTCGATCCATACCAACGAGGCATTGCAGAGCCAGTTCCGGAGCGCCCAAAGTCGCTGATAACCCAGCCAAACGCAGATTCGGATTCAACCGCTTCAATCGAGCCAAAGCCAATTCCGTCTGCACGCCCCTCTTACTCCCAATCAGTTCATGCCATTCATCCACAACAACCAACTCCAACCCAGCCAGCTGATCCTGAACTTTCTTATGGGTCAGCAAGAGCGAAAGACTTTCCGGTGTAGTAATGAGAACTTCCGGAAGAGATTGTAACTGCCGGGTCTTTTTTGAACTACGAGTGTCGCCCGTCCTGGATTCCACCCGCCAATCTGGAGCCAGCTCTTCCAACGCTGACTGCAAAGCGCGTTCGAGGTCCAAGGTCAAAGCTCGCAGCGGATTGATCCACAGGATCCGAATACCACCTGATCTGGATTTTGCAGTAGCCCTCTGAGTTAATGGTCCAAGAGCGGCAGCGAGTGTTTTCCCGGATCCGGTCTGCGCATGAATCAATACATCCTGCCCATCTCTAAATGCTTTCCAACTTTGCTTTTGAAAAGGAAAAGCTTTCCACCCTTTAGCAGCAAACCAGTTTTCGATGGTTTTTACGCTCATGAAGTCGAATGAATACTTTCTTTGTTTCCAGACTGAGTAGTCAATAAATCATGAAGATCCTGCAACGTATTCGCCTCTTCGATCTTTTTATCGGTACGCCAACGTTTCATTCTGGGAAATCGCAACGCCAGTCCAGCCTTGTGTCGCGTCGAGGAACGTATCCCTTCAAAGGCGATTTCAAATACCATTGAGGGCTCCACCGAGTGAACAGGACCGAACCTCTCTTTGGTGGATTTACGAATGCGTTGATCGACTTCTTTGATTTCTTCATCCTTCAATCCAGAATAAGCCTTCGCTATTGGAGCCAGTTCACCATCGTTCCAAACTGCAAATGTATAATCCGTAAACAAACCCGAACGCCGTCCATGCCCACGCTGCGCGTAAATCAAAACCGCATCCACGGTGAAAGGTTCCACTTTCCACTTCCACCATGCGCCTTTCTTCCGGCCAACTTCATAAACAGAATCCCTCCGTTTCAACATCAAGCCCTCCACACGTCGCTCTCTGGATTCCTCACGCCGTTTCGCTAATTCCTCCCAATCTTTAAATTTCACTACAGGTGAAATCCTGATCCGTTCACTCACGTCATCCAAAGCCAATCCCTGATTGAGTTTCCAAAGTTGAACCGTCCTTTCCAGATCCGATCGACGTTGATCAAATACCTGCTGTCGGTGATCCAATCCTTCCAACTCCAACAAATCATAAGCCAGGAAAATCACTGGAACTGTCGCTTGCATTTTTGCCGACACTTTCTTGCGTCCCAGTCGCCGTTGAAGTTCACCAAACTCCAGCGGAGCCTCATCTTTCCATGCTATAATCTCACCATCCATCACGATTCCATCAGGCAATAATCCAGCTGCCTGAGCAATTTCAGGAAACGTATCCGTCACCAGATCTTCGCCTCTGGACCAGATCAATGTTTGTCCCTGACGCCGAATCAACTGCGCGCGGATCCCGTCCCATTTCCACTCCGCTGACCAATCCGAGCCAGAGCCTAACTCAGCTGGATCTTTCTCCAATGGGTAGGCCAGGTAAAATGGATAGGGTCGAGTCACTTCAGATTCCGAACTACCCACAGGCGCCGTAATCCTTTCAAACTCTGCAGGGGTTGGATCCCAGAATCCGGTCATCCGATGCGCGAGCTCAGCTTCAGGAAGTTCAAACGCCCGGCTTAATGCACGCACAACTAACTTTCGCGCTACTCCAACGCGAAATCCACCGGTGATGAGTTTGTTCCAGACGAACCTTTCTGAATATCGAAGACTTTGCCAAATGGAGATCAACTCGCGCTCCTTTTGACTCTCTTCCATTTTTCGGAGTGGTTGCAGCTTTTCTAAAACCAGCTGACTCAGAGACAGATCCTGGCGCTTGGATTGATCAGGATCTGGCATGAGCAAAGCCAGAGTCTCAGCCAGGTCCCCGACTCGGTCATAACAATCCTCTACCAACCAAAGCGGCAACCCAGTCGCTTTCGACATCCACGAACGAAGGTCACGAGTTGGAGCCACCCGAGAAACTTTGCCTCCGGTAAGAAAGTAAAGCGCCCAAACCGCATCCTCCGCAGGAGTCGTTTCGAAATATTCACGCAATGCCGCCACCTTGGAGTTCGAGCTGGTGGTCTGGTCCATTTTAATGAAGACTTCAGTAAAAATTTTCATACAATCGTAGCCCTGTCCGACTCATCAGACTCCCCTTCAAACATCGTTTCGACTGCCTTCGCTAAAACTCCCTTTTCGTTCAACCAACGCGCGAGGGCTTCCTGATATCCATGAGTAATCCACACTTCCTCAGCGCCTGTCGCCGCGATCGTTTTATTCAATCCATTCCAGTCCGCATGATCCGAAAGCACAAACCCACGATCCACTCCCCGCCTGCGACGATCTCCCCGAACCGCCATCCACCCTGAGGCAAAAGCCAGAGAGTACGGTTCATACTTCTTCAACCATGGGGTGTTCATCGCCGATGGAGGACAAATCACAAACCCTTTCCCCTTCACCTCTTTCGCTTCCGAAATCCCTCCGCCCATGGTCTCCGGAATGGGCGCGCCGAATTGTCGATAGGCGTCAAGGTAAGGGGTGACAGCTCCATGCAGAGCAATTGGGCCGATGCTTGCATCGAGATAAGACAACGACCGCTGAGCTTT
>JAUIHU010000396.1 GCA_030432175.1 Verrucomicrobiia bacterium
GGCCTGCAGTCCCTTGGTTTATCGCGACACGGCGTTGCCGAGATTGTCTGGGCAATTGTTGGCATGTGCGCCGGCTCAGAATCTGATTCATCGCGCAAAGATGGAGCGGAACGGGATTCTGGTCGATGCATACCGCGTTGAAGGCGAAGAAACTTCAGAGTTTTTAGCATCCAAAGACATTTGGTTTCACCCGGTCCACCTCGCTACCGGTCCCAATGGCGGTATTTATATTTCAGATTTTTATCGGGAAATTATTGAAGATTACTCAGCGATTCCAAGGTACCTGCAGCAACAGTACGGCTTGGAAGATGGGAAGGATCATGGTCGTATCTGGAGACTTGTGCATGATCGAATGCCGCCGCATCAGGATACCAACATGCGATCTTTGGGCGCTGACCAATTAGTGGAGGAATTGCAGAGTCCGCGTTTCTGGCGACGTCAGACGGCGCGAAGATTGTTGATTGAAAGAGCGTCAAAGATTTCTGATTCAACAGCCCGGAAATTGATTCAGTTGACGTTGAGCGACAATACAGAAACAGCGCTTGGCTCTCTGTACACATTGGAAGGCATTGGATCACTCAAATCAGAAACGATTATCGACGTTTTGAACCATGGTGATCCTGAAGTTTGTCGGCACGCCTTGAGATTGGCCGAAGATTTCCTGGATCAAAGTGAGGATTTATCGTTGGCGGCGATGGGACTGCGAAATCATCCATCGCCAGTGGCGCATTTGCAACTGGCGCTGTCATTAGGTGAAATGCGACATCCGGAATCACTGAAAACACTGGCTCAATTGGCGCGAGAGTATGGGCAGGACGCCTGGATGGAGACGGCGATTCTGAGTTCGATTGGAGATCAGCCTGCTCAATGTTTATCATTGTTACTGAATGACGCGACCGAACTGGGAGATGCGCGTTCGGTGGCGTTGCAGTTGTGCCGAATGATTTCAAAGCGAGGTCAAGCGGTTGAGTTTGATATTTGCCTGAAAGTGTTAGCGAAATCGAAGAATGTCAGCTTTGTCGTCGAAGGACTGAAAGAATTGCGATCTGGTTCATTGGATACGAAACCAATGGTCTTAGGCGCTGAAGCGAAGCAATCTCTGAATGATTTAGTGGTAGCGAGTGATCTAGATGTTCGCATTGCTGCTTTGGAGTTGGGGCGAATGATTCAGGTGGAATCTCAATCAGAGAGAGCAGCGCGTATTCAAAAATCGTTCGATGAAATTTCCGATATTCAGGCGCCTCTGGATCAGCGCGTGGCGGCAGCGGTTGTGTTGGGCAAGGAAAATGATAAAGAAGTTCTGGCTGAATTGCTAAAGTTGTATTCCTCTGTCTCCCCGGCTATTCGGCATGTGATTCTCGAGGCCGCTTTTGCCAGAAGCTCATTTTTACCTACCACCCTGGAAGCTTTAGTATCTGGCGACATTCCTGTATCAGCTGTGGACAGTGTACGCAGGCAATCACTACTCAATCTCTCAGGACCTGAAGGCCGGCAAACCCGGGATTTGTTTCAAGCCGTTAACGAGCTTGATGCCGATCTCTACAACGAATACATCGCAGCGCTCAGCGAGGACCGTGATCCATTCCGTGGAGAAACCCTTTTTAGAGATAACTGTGCCACCTGTCATCAAGCTCATGGAATCGGGTTTGCCGTGGGCCCCGATCTGACTTCCGAATTCCAACGCGCAGAGGAGACCATGGTGAAGGATATTTTGCTGCCAGGAGCGACAATTGTGCCCGGTCATGAGACGTATGTCGTGGAGTTGAAAGATGGCCGGATTGTCAGCGGTTTATTGACCAGTGAGTCTGCCAACTCGGTGACATTAACTTTGCCCGGAGGAACAACGATCCCTGTTTTAAGGAATGATATTCGAAAGTTGGAAAGCCTTTCGGTTTCGCTGATGCCGGATTCCTTTGCGGATACTTTAAGCCCCAAAGATGTCGCTGATGTGATTGCCTGGTTGCGTCAACCTCCCATGAATCGTGTGTTGTTTGATGAGAATCCTGATTTTGTATCTTACTTGGACAAAGGAGAAGGATCCGCTCGAATAACGAGATTGGATTCGCACAGTGGGCAAATTGCGTTGAAGATCACACCTCCTCAAAAATATGCCGAGCGGATTACTGGATGGAATTTCAAAATCAGGAAGATTCCCGAGCAGGGGGAGTTTCGATATTTGAAACTGGCCTGGAAGGCGTCAGGCGCAGATGGGGTGATGGTCGAATTTGCCGCCAACGGCAGCTGGCCTCCGGCCTCAGTTTCTAAAAGAAGATACTTTAGTGGGAAAAACACAACGGACTGGAATGCAATTCAAGTGTCTAATGTGTCTCCGGAGGGTTGGACTGAAATTACTTTGGATTTATGGAAGGATAATGGAGATTTCACCCTGACCGGTATCGCTCCCACAGCAATGGGAGGTTCAGTTGGGTTTGATCAAATCATTCTAATGCCTGAACTGCCTCAGGATTCAGAAGGAAATCGTCTGGAGCGGGATAAACTTCTCTTTTTCCTGAATGAAACAGGTAACAAACGCCGAGTTGAGTCGGTTCAAGATTGGGAAAAAAGACGTGCCTCGGTGATCGCTGCTGCGGAGTCAATTATGGGACCACTCCCGGGTCCTGAGAAACGAGTCCCTCTCGATCTCAAAATCATTGAAGAAGTAGATTGTGGCAGCTACGTGCGTCGATTGATCGAATACACCTCTGAGCCAGGTAGTCAGGTTCCCGCTTATTTGTTAGTTCCTAAAATTGCATTGGATCCTGAGATTCCATCGCAACTACCGGCCGCGCTTTGTTTGCATCCAACAGACAATCAAATCGGGCATAAAGTGGTTGTCGGACTGGGTGGAAGACCTAATCGCCAGTATGCCCAGGAACTGGCAGAACGAGGCTTTGTCACCCTGGCCCCGGCCTATCCATTACTGGCCAATTACCAACCAGATGTGCTTGGGTTGGGCTATGAAAGTGGAACCATGAAAGCCATTTGGGATAACATTCGCGGGATTGATCTGCTAGTTTCTTTGCCTTATGTGGATGCCGATTCTATAGGAGCCATTGGCCATTCACTGGGTGGGCACAATGCTATCTACACAGCAGTTTTTGACGTCCGAATCAAGGTGGTGGTAAGCAGTTGCGGTTTGGATTCTTATCGGGATTATTATGATGGAAACCCGGAAGTATGGAGCGCTGGACGGGGTTGGACGCAGTTACGTTATATGCCTAAACTGGCCGAATTTCAGGGACGATTGGGAGAGATTCCTTTTGATTTTCATGAACTCATTGCAGCGCTGGCGCCAAGGCGCATTTTCATCAGCGCTCCATTACACGATTCCAACTTTCGCTGGGAAAGCGTGGACCGCATCGCTGAGTCCGCAACAGAAGTGTTTGATTTATATGACGTAAAGGAGCGTTTGGTAATCAAACACCCTGACTGCGATCATGATTTTCCTGAGGCTATCCGCAAAAAAGCATACGACTGGATGGAACGGGCAATGAGTTTTTCGGAATAACTCTGCTAATCTGAATTTGCTTCTGAATCCCCAGGCTGTGAAAGTCTGTTTTCCGGATGCAGAGATTTACCGAGAATGTGGTCGGCTCGATTGATGACGTGTTCGCTGGATCCCACAATCAGCGGGTCAGGAGAATGAACTAAATGCTCGTTTTTATCCGGGTAAGGTAAGGAGTTTAGAAAGTGGAGCATGCAGTTCAATCTGGCTCGTTTTTTGTCATCTGACTTGACAATGGTCCAGGGCGCGTCGGCAATGTCGGTATAGAAAAACATGGCCTCTTTTGCCTCTGTATAATCTGCCCATTTGTCGAGGGATGCGTTATCAATGGGGGAGAGTTTCCATTGTTTCAAAGGATCATTGCGCCGAGCAGCAAATCGTCGGCGTTGTTCTTTTTTTGTGACTGAAAACCAGTATTTGAAGAGTCGGATTCCAGAGCGAGCAAACATGCGTTCCAGATCAGGACATTGGCGCATGAATTCCAAATACTCCTGTGGTGAGCAGAATCCCATAACGCGCTCAACGCCAGCGCGATTGTACCACGAGCGATCAAAGAAAACAATTTCACCAGCAGCCGGAAGATGCTCAATATACCTCTGGAAAAACCACTGTGTCTTTTCACGTTCGGTCGGTTTATTCAAAGCTACCACACGAGCAGCGCGTGGGTTTAGATGTTCCATGAACCGCTTAATTGTTCCCCCTTTCCCAGCAGCATCACGGCCTTCGAACAAAACGACAATTTTCTCACCTGATTCCTCAACCCATTTCTGTACTTTCAACAACTCTACCTGAAGCTCTGCTTTATGCTTATCATAAACCGCGCGCTTCATTTTGGTTTTGTAAGGATACTTCCCAGTCTCGAAGGCTTGTTTGATTTCCAATGGACTGTGACGCATCTGGCTGAGATGATGCAGCGTCTCGCCAACTTTGTTGGAGTCTGTAGTGGGTTTGTCGCCAGGATTTGCTTTATCCATGCTGGCATCCTTTTGGTCGACCGAATCTGATTGAACCGTAGATTCCATATCATTCCTCACCTTTTCTGAAGTGGAAGCAGTCATGAGTTAAATCTATAGCAAAACCTGCATTATTAATAAAGCATTCATCTGGATTATTCGATCATTTCTGGAATGGATGTAGTCAAAGTTGGGTGGAGCCCCGGGACCGCTGAGTCCCAGCTCGGCAAGTGGAGCCGGCTTTTGAAGTGGACTGCGCCAATCAACAGCCATCCTCCTTTAACTTTTCAAGGCCGAAGGCCTGGTACATACCAGCCTGAGCCTGCTGGCAGCCCAGGCTGGTATGTGTCGTAGGAAAAATCTTTGACACCCAAAAAATTGTGACTCGGAAATTGTCTGAATCCCAACGGGATTCTGCAGCAAAGCCCAGGGTTGCGAGGCACGAGCTACCCTGGGTTACCGATCAAAACCAGAACCAACTCTGAAGGAGTTGTGGACGATTACA
>JAUIHU010000397.1 GCA_030432175.1 Verrucomicrobiia bacterium
TCCCTTTCTGGTTCTATGCAGCGATTCTACAAGCCAGTGACGCAATCCAGGATTTCCCTCGGGCGTCTCAACATGAATATTCCAAGGAAATAGCTGACGAAAACTTAATGGATTCATTAGATCCAGATATTGCAATTCATAAGATTTTCCTGATTGCAACACACCGCTGACAATCACCTCTCCATCATAATTGTAGTTGATAAATACTTTTCCCAGATCAGCCTCCGGATTCAAAATTTCGATGTCTACTGTCATCTCTTCCATCAGCCTGACTCCTTCTTCTTCAATACGAACGAGTTTGACGTTCATCTGTTCTACACCTGTGGATTCATCACTGACTTTGAATTCCAGATTTGGAACATTAAATCTAAACCTCCTGAAATTTAGATTCTGCATGCGACTTATAAATCGGTTGTCTGTTAAAAAAATCCAAGTTTGCGGAAAATTAAAGTTGAATACGTAAACATAATCCTTACTTTCTGGAAGAGTGTTTGTTGGTTCTATACTTGTTTGAAACACTTCACCAGCCAGTCGTGGCGCCCCGGCTTCCGGCCAATCCAATCCAACAATTTCTGAAGGAGGCAATGGTTCCATAAAAAGAGGACTTTCCAATATTTCAAGCTTCCCGGTTCCATTGTAAGTAACCATGTTAGCCAACCCTCGATTCCCCCACCTGAGAACATTTGTTTGGACGCCTCTGTTGCTATTGGTTAATGGACTCATGAATTTAATATCTGGAACTACTGACCCGGCTGAATACCGATGAATATACGATATCCCTTCTTCCTCTGATCCAATCACAAATGCGACGCTGGTATCGCGACTCTCAGATTGAGCAATCAAGCGAGGATCCCTCGGCAAACCTGAAAGTAGGTCAATCGACAAAGGAGCGCTCATTGAAGCCATACCCAAATCTAAGGTGATGAAGTGATCGTCTCCCAGAAATTCAACTATTCTTGCCGGATCACTCAATTCCCAGGAATGCTTAACGACAAAACCGTCATCAACTCTTTCGAATTCATACAACACATCACCATTAAGGTTTCGGCCCAACCAGCGATCCAAACTCTGACGATGTTCCAGGAAATAGATATTTTCCCCAAAGAAATCCAATTCCTTAAATACCCCGTCTTCAAACAAACCGTATCGATTCTCATTTTAACTATCGCTCTTGGAATCCCATCAGGGCTTGGAAGCGCCATGGCTATATCTGAATACGTAGTTCCCAGAGGATCGAAATTATGCGTAAATATGGCAATTCCGGGATCATTTAAATCGTAAACTTCAAACCTGGCATTATTATGGCTAAGCGTGTAAAGAAATTGCCCATCAGGGTCAATATCAAGATCCATCCAGTTTCTGCTGGCGCTGGGAGATAAATCCGCTCCTACCAGCCCAACAACTTCCATTGAATCTTTATCTAATATAGCAATGGTGTTGGGAGCAATTTCTGAATACTGTGAGGTAGCCGCATAAAATACATTACGAGATGAATCGAAAACCAGATCCATTGGATCCATTTGTATGGTTTTCATGTTCATATTTATAGAATAAAAAATATTTGAACTTATATACTTATCCAACTTTGGATACCATAGAATCAATTGCTTCATTTCTCGAGTACTATTGATCTGAAGCCACCCATTCCAGACTCCATTCCTCATTCCATTCTCAAATCCTGCCTCCGAAGTTATAGTATAATCCTGCACAGGGTCACCAAAATTTGTTAGTTCAAAAAGACCTGAATCGAACTGAAATTCTTCTGTGGAAACGCCAGCAGGGACTAATAAATCCATACGGATCGGGATGGGAATCTGATTATAAACCAGATCAGGTATCTGTCTCAGGGACAAATCTATTTCGCTGCCCAGTTCTCCCTCCTGATTGATAAGTCCGCTAGCATGAACCTGAGACTGGAATTCCATTCGATCCGATTTCTGGTTCATGCGCGCCTGTGTATTTATTTCCGCAGCCAGATTTTGAATAATAATCGTGGAGTAAATCAATCCGGCTATACCAGTCCATTGGAAAATTTTATGAAATTTCATAATGCAATAGATTATATAAAAGTATATATAATGAGATTGAATAATTGATGATTCCGTTAGCGCGAAAAAAAGCGCCTAGAAACTCTCTTGAGTTATATTCCCCATCGAAATCTCATTTAAAATAATCCAGTGTTTCTCACTCCAACAACTGGGCTTTGTCATGCACAGATGTGCTTTTAGTGTCACACTTTCACCAAAAACTCTTTCTGGTTGGCCTCAATCCTGCGATTATCAGTTTTTGTAATGAAAACCATGCTTCCTATGTGCCTAGGATTGGCGGCTGTTTCAGCTCCGTTAACTTCCTATTCGCAAACATTTACAGAAGTTTCCGGCGCTATTGATAGCAGCCAGATCTGGACTGCCGCCAGCAGCCCTTACCTGGTGACCGGCTCCATCCTTGTCGAACCTGACGTCACTTTAACCATTGAACCCGGTGTGGAGATCCGCATTGAGCAATATGCCAATTTCGAGGTCCGCGGCGCACTCTCCGCTGATGGTACTTCATCTGATGGAATTATCTGGCGCGGAACTGATGATTCTCCCAATTGGTGGCAGGGGATCCAAATCAACGACGGAGCCTCAGCAATATTGGATTATTGTGTGGTGGAAAACGCAGGATACAGTTCCAATCCGGCTGTCGACAAAGCAGGTTCCGGAAGTATTTCCCTGACCAATTCCACTGTCAGGAACAATAGTGGTATTGGCTTTTTCGTTCGTAGTGGTGATGCGGATTTGAATTTCTCAAACAATACGATCCAAAACAACACCACAGGTATTCGCATCGCAATAGGAGCTTCTCTGGACGATGAATCCACAGTTTTTCTCGGTAACAATCTGGATGTTCAAGTCGATGGAGGTTCTATCTCCAATGATGTTATTCTGAATATCCACCCGGACTATTCCATGTTTATTGAAGGGTCAATCGCAGTTACTCCAACTGGGAGCCTGACCGTCAAACCCAACACTGTCCTAAAAACTGCACAATACAGTCGTATCACAGTTAATGGTTCGTTCACAGCAAACGGAACATCCACATCGCCGATTTACTTCACTCATTGGAGTGACGACAGTGTTGGAGGTGACGCAAACAGGGATGGGTCGGACTCAGCTCCAGCTCCAAACTGGTGGCAGGGATTCCTCATTCAAAATGATGGATCTGCAGAGTTCAGTCATTGTATAGTAAGTTATGGAGGGTACTCCAATCATCCAGGGATTTATGTCACAGGCGCAGGCAGTTTTCTTTTTGATCAATCCGTCAGCAGTTTCCACCAGGGAATCGGTCTTCGATTGAACAATAATTCTCAACCTCTTGAAATTATCGGATCGACATTGACTCAAAACGGTGGACCCGGTATGGACCTTAGAAACTCAACAGTTTCAGTTACAGACTGCCAGTTCATTGAAAATACCGGATTCGGCCTGGTTCAGAATCCGGATGATGTTGTTGATTTTTCCAATAACACATTTCAAGGAAATGTTGCGGGCAGTGTGCAAGTCCTGGCCGGAGATATGACTGTTGATCGGAATTGGACACTTGGTCAGGGGGATTCTGAGTTTACTATTGATTTAGGCGGATCTCTGACAGTGGAATCCGGGGCGGCATTAACGATTCAACCGGGGGTCACTGTCAGGGCAGCAAGATATGCTCGGTTGAATATTCTTGGAAATCTTTCCGCCATTGGAACAGAGAACAAACCAGTTCTGATCCAGGGCTCTAGTTCCTCCAAAAACCACTGGCAAGGTATTCTGATCGGAGACACAGCCAATGCAAGTTTCACATCCTCAATTATTCAAGACTGTGGCTACAGCAACCACGCGGCTATTGATAAAATGGGCTCCGGAACATTGACGCTGCAAAACTCAATGATTCAGAACAATGGAGACACCGGCCTCTATATTCGATCCATAGATGCGATCTTCGATGACTCAGAGAATCAGTATGTCAACAACGAAACAGGTATTCGACTAGGAATTGGAGTCAGTCTGGATGATCCAAATCCATTTTTTTCAGCCAATGATTTGGATGTCTCGATGAATGCCGGAGACATCACAGCAGAAACAACCTGGGCGCTGCCCTCAGATTATTCCATTTACTGTTCCGGTAACATCAATGTTCAATCCGGGGCCAGCCTGACTATTGCTTCTGGAACAGTCATTAAATCCGCGCAGTATGGGTTAATAACGGTCAATGGAAACCTAACCGCGACCGGATTAGCAGATTCGCCGATTTACTTCACTCACTGGGCTGATGATTCAGTGGGCGGAGACGCAAACCGGGATGAATCAGCATCTTCCCCAACTCCAAACTGGTGGCGAGGTCTGAACATTGCCGATGGAGGTACCGCTGTTATGGACAACTGCCACATCCGTTATGGCGGGTACTCCTCAACGCCGGGGATACTCAAAACCGGTTCCGGTTTGTTTTCATTCATCAACGGAGTCAGCGAAATGAATGCCAATGATGGAATCAGCCTGTTGAATGTCACTGAGACATCAAACCTTTCCGGCTCCACCTTTGCTCAGAATGGCAAGGCTGGACTTCTTCTACGAACAGGGCCCATCACAATGACTGGAGCGGTCTTTGATCAGAATGGAACTTTTGGAATCGTTCAACGCGCAAATGACAGCGTGATTTATGAAGAAAACACCTTCATCAACAATACTGCAGGAAGTGTTCAAATTCTGGAGGGAGATATTTCCTCGGACCAACATTGGACCCATGGCATGGGTGATCCGGAGTTCACGATTGATCTGGATGGCGACATCAACATGGAGTCCACTGCTACTGTGGAGGTGGATCCGGACGTGACAATCAGGGTCGCTCAATACGCCATGGTCAATGTACGTGGAAGCTTCAACGCCACTGGGACTGAAGAACGTTTTGTTGA
>JAUIHU010000398.1 GCA_030432175.1 Verrucomicrobiia bacterium
TTCGTCAGTATCAGGCGGACATGGTGGACAATCAAATCGACGTGTTCACGAAAACCTTCCTTGGACTCACAGTGGCTTGCGCGCGTTGTCATGATCACAAGTTTGATCCAATCACAACCCGAGATTTTTATTCACTTTACGGAACTTTAACGAGTTCGAGATATCAGCAGATCGATCTGACTCATCCGGATGTTTGGGAATCTATTCAATCCGAGCGTCAGGAATGGTTGAACAAATTCCGAAAAGTTCAGGCTAAGGCGTGGTTGGAACAATTGCCTGAGTTGAAGGAGAGCTTGTTGGAGTCGGCTTTGAAAGTGATGCGTGGAGAAAAGCTGAAAGGTGCAGCTTCAGCCGCTGATGAAGATAATGCTCAACCTCATTGGGCTGAGGCATGGGTTCAGGTTTTGTTAAGTGGAGATGTTTCAGGAAAAGATCAGGGGCAAAAATCACCACCGCTTCCCTGGACCAACCGTGACGATTTAGCTTTGGAGAATTGGACCGCTCATGGGCAGGCCTGGGATTTGGTGACCTCGCAAGCTGGAACTGACCGGTGGACTCCTGAAGCGGGTTGGATCTTTAATTTGAATCCAGGACCTAAGAGCGCTCAACTCAGTCGAAAACTTCAGGGATCACTGAGGTCGCCAACCTTTGAACTAAAAGAAAAATTCATTCATCTACGAGTGCGAGGTCAGGGAAGTCGCATCAACCTGATTATCGACAATTTCAATGTGATTCGAAATCCGATCTACGGTGATTTGAAGAAAAACATCAACATGCCAGAAGGGGGTTGGGTTCGGATCAATGCCTCCATGTGGCAGGGGCGTCTCGCTTACTTGGAATGCCTGGACAAAGAAGTCGGGGATTTCTCGACTGGCAACTATCCAGCCGATGCGTTCCTGGAAGTGGATGCGGTTCATTTCAGTGATTCTCCAACTCCCCCGACGTGGATGGAGCCTTCTCTGAAAGAGGTGAGCTCCGGGTTGATTTCTGAGTTCAAAGATCAACCTGAATGTGAAGCAGATTTGCAGAAGCGTGTAGATTTATTGGCCGAACGGTTCGAAAGAGAGATCCTTCAATGGGGCGGTCTAGCGGAGAAGGCAATGCGCGATGCTTCGACAGATCATTTGGCGAAACGCTTCGTTGCTGCAGTCGTTGAATCACCGGTATTCCGCTCAACTGAGTCATCCGAACAATGGACCCATCTGGTTGAGGAATGGAAAGCTCTGGAATCAACAATTCCCTCACCGGTTTACGCGCCAGGAATGATTGAGGGAGATCCCAGGAGTGAATACGTCTACATTCGGGGCAATCCAAGAAACTACGGGGAAGTCGCGCACCGCAATTTTCTGGAGGCGTTTCTCTCTAAAACGGAGCGTCAGGATGAACAATCACCCTTTCAAGGCAGTGGACGTCGTGAATGGGCGGAGTTTCTGACGGATCCAAGAAATCCTCTGTCAACTCGGGTTGCTGTGAACCGGGTCTGGTCCCATTTATTCGGGCAGGGCATTTCTCCTTCCGTAGACAACTTCGGTGAACTCGGTTACGAACCAACGCATCCTGAGCTATTGGATTTTCTGACGCAATGGTATGTCACTCAAGGCTGGTCGAATAAAAAACTGATTCGATTACTGATGACATCGAGCGCCTACCAAATGTCCAGTTACCCGGGAGATGAGACTGCGGAGCGGTTGGATCCGAATAATGAATTACTGCATCGGTTTCGATTGAGGCGAATGGATGGAGAAGCGCTTCGGGACAAAATACTGGCTCTGGCAGGCCGGTTGGATCCGGAGTTGTACGGACCCTCCACTGCAATTCACCTCACCCCGTTTATGGACGGTCGAGGTCGTCCTGGTCAGTCAGGTCCATTGGATGGTGATGGGCGCCGAAGTGTATATGTAGAGGTCCGCCGAAATTTCCTGTCACCGATGATGTTGGCGTTTGACACACCGCAGCCCTCCAGCACGGTGGGACAGCGATCTGTATCGAATGTTCCGGCTCAGGCGTTGATTTTGATGAACGATCCATTTGTTCATCAACAGACAGAGCGTTGGGCTCAACGACTCCTGGATAAAGTCGGCAGTTCGAGTGAGAGTATCGTGGAAACAGCTTTTCAAATGGCTTTTGGACGTCCACCGGAGATGAAGGAAAAACAGACAGTCCTTCGTTTTTTGAATCAATATGATAAACCCGGCGCCGATCTTTCAGTCCAGGCTGTTTCTGATTTCCTGCATGCATTGATTACGTCCAAAGAATTTATTTTTATCCCATGAGATCCCCATTTCAAAATAACAGCGCTTATCCATGTGGACGAACCTCGCGCCGTCCGATGACCAGGCGTCAGGCCCTTCAGCGTTGCGCCAACGGTTTTGGAGCGGTCGCTCTTTCGGCTCTCTTCGGAGAAGACCTGCTGGCTGCGAGCCGTCCTGGATTTGCCGCGCCAGGAGCGAATGATCCCAATCGTATTCCAGGTCCGTTCGAACCTCGCCTACCCCATTTTGAAGCGAAGGCCAAAAGTGTGATTTTTCTCTACATGGATGGCGGCCCTTCACAGGTGGATACGTTTGATCCAAAGCCCAGGCTGACTCGCGAGAATGGGAAACCTTTCGCGATGAAAATGGAGCCCACGCAGTTCAATAACAATGGAGCGACCTTGGGCAGTCCTTGGGAGTTTAAAAATCATGGGCAGTGCGGGATGCCGATCAGTTCTCTGTTTCCGAATATCGCCAAACACGCTGATGATTTGTGCGTGGTGAGATCCATGGTGGCTGAGTTTTCGGAACACACCAACGCGAATTACTTTCTCCACACTGGACTCGGATTGGCGGGGCGGCCGAGTATGGGATCCTGGTTCACTTATGGTCTAGGGAGTGAAAATCAAAATCTGCCTGGATTTGTCGTGATCAATGGAGGGCTGATTCCTCCGGGAGGACTGGATAATTTTAACGCTGGATTTCTTCCGGCGTCTTATCAGGGGTCTATCTTTCGACCGAGTGATCCTCCAGTGGCCAACATTCAACCTCAGGAAAAAACTTCAGCGACCCAGAGGAGGAAGCTCAGTTTGATGCGGTCGTTGGATGAGTTTGCATTGGATCGATACGGTAAAGTCGACGATTTGGAGTCAGCGATTTCCAACTATGAGCTGGCCTTCAAAATGCAGACCGCTACACCTGAACTCATGGATTTTTCGACCGAACCGGAGTCGATCCGACGCTTGTATGGACTGGATGCAGAATACAATCCCACGAAGATCTTTGGACAGGAATGTTTGTTGGCCAGGAGATTGGTAGAGCGCGGAGTCCGTTTCATTGAATTGACTTGTCCTAAAGTGGGAGGAGATCGTTGGGATCAGCACGGGAATTTAAAAGACGGTCATGAGAACAACTCCCGCGCAGTAGATCAGCCGATTGCTGGATTGTTGGCAGATCTGAAATCACGAGGATTGTTGGATCAGACACTCATTGTCTGGGCGGGAGAATTTGGGAGAACACCCTTTGCGCAGGGAAGCAATGGGCGAGATCATAATCCATTTGGTTTCTCCATCTGGATGGCTGGCGGTGGAGTGAAAGGGGGAACGATTTACGGAGCGACGGATGAGTATGGATACAAAGCCATAGAAAACCGCGTAGAAATGTACGACTTACATGCCACAATGTTACATCTTTGTGGGATAGACCACAAACGTCTGACGTATCGTTTTAGTGGACGGGATATGAGATTGACGGATGTGCATGGAGAAGTGATTGAACCGCTGCTGGCGTAGATTTATTTCAGAAGTGAGAAGTGAGAAGTGAGAAGTTTAGGCTAAAAATTTTCTAAGTTTGAGCTGGAATGTTTTTCTAATTATTCCACTGCTCAATCCTGGATATGATTTTAATGACCCATGGGAAATTCAACCAGACGCCAATTTATAAAAACTACTGCAGTGAGCGCTGCGGTTCCGGCTTTATTCAATTTGTCATCTCAGAATGGCTCAGGGCAATCCGTCGGCGCATCCACTGCGTTGACTCCAGCTGCAGAGCGTTCCTTTGACTTGGTGATTATCGGTGGCGGAACGGGCGGAATTGCGGCAGCATTGAGCGCCTGTCGTCGTGGATTGAAGGTTGGTTTAAGTGAGGAGAATGATTGGATTGGAGGACAGCTCACCAGTCAGGCAGTTCCGCCGGATGAGAATCCCTGGATCGAACAGGGTGGGTGCACACAGATGTATTCAGAATACAGGAAACGCGTCCGTAATTATTACAAGCGTCTGTTTCCTTTGACTGAAGCTGCTGCCAGTAATGACATGTTGAACCCTGGAGGCGGCTGGGTTTCGCGATTGTGCCATGAGCCCAGGGCTGCGTGGATGACATTGATGGAAATGGCTGCGCCTTATGTGCATTCAGGGAGGTTAGGTATTTTTACTCGAACCAAAGCCACAAAAGCCTGGGTAAAAGGAGATCGGGTTGAGGCGATTGAGATGGAGCGGATTGAGGATAATCATAAAGTAATTTGGACTGCTCCTTATTTTCTCGATGCGACAGAGCAGGGGGATGCGCTGCCCATGACAGGCGCGGAATATCGGGTGGGAGCGGAGAGTATTCATGAATCCGGTGAACCGCATGCTACGGAAAACCCGGAGCCGCTGAATCAACAGGCATTCACCCTCTGTTTTCCTTTGGAGTACATTGATGGAGAGGATTTCACGATCGCCAAGCCAGAAAAGTACAGTTTTTGGAGTGATTTTAAACCGCCATTAAATCCACCCTGGCCCGGCAAGTTGTTCAGTTGGGTTTACACACACCCAGCAACACTCAAGCCAAAGGACCTTGGGTTTGATCCGGTCCGGAAAGCTGGATTCTGGTCCTACCGCCAGATTCTGGAACGCAATCATTTTGAGCCTGGGTTTTTTGCCGGGAATGTGTCGCTGGTGAACTGGCCACAGAATGATTACCTG
>JAUIHU010000399.1 GCA_030432175.1 Verrucomicrobiia bacterium
GATTAGTGACTGCGACATGGAGAAGGGAATGGTGCGTTGTGACGTGAACATCAGTGTGCGTCCCAAGGGCCAGAAGGAACTCGGACAGAAGGTGGAAATCAAAAACATGAACACTTTCAGCGGCGCGCGCAAAGCGATCGTGTACGAGATCGAACGCCAGATCAAAACCCTGGAATCCGGTGGATCACTGGTTCAGGAAACCCGTCGCTGGGATGACCTGGGCGGAATCACTGAAAGCATGCGAACCAAAGAAATGGCGCATGACTATCGTTACTTTCCGGACCCGGACCTCATGCCGTTCGAGCCGGATGATGAATGGATGGAATCTGTCCGTTCCCGTGTCGTTGAGCTGCCTCTCGCCCGTAAAAACCGCTTCATGGAATCCTACGGTCTTCCTTCAGGAGACGCGGTGACTTTTGTGGATGACGTTCCATTAGGCGACTATTTTGAATCTGCGCTGAAAGAGGCCGATGGCGTGGCTCCAAAAGCAATTGCTAACTGGATCATTAATAATCTCCGAGGCAAGTTGTCGGAAACTGAAACAGCATTGGCTGACGTAAAGATCCAACCAGCGCAACTCCCTCAGCTCGTCAAACTTGTTGACGACGGGAAGATCAGCGGCAAGATTGCTCAGGAAGTTTTTGCGAACATGTTTGAGACCGGAGATGATCCTGCGGTGATTGTCGACAAAAAGGGTCTCGCACAAGTCAGCGATACAGGAGCTTTGGAAGCCATTTGTGATGAAGTAATTGGAGCGAATCCGAAAAGCGCTGAAGATTTCCGTGCTGGAAAAGCCGCAGCGTTGAACTTCCTGAAGGGGCAAGTTATGAAAGCCACACGTGGAAAAGCCAACCCTGCAGTTGTGGGTGAGTTGCTGGAGAAGAAACTGACAAACTGAACCGGGAAATCCTTCCTGCACCGGACCACTAACCTCGTTTGATGAAAACTGGGAAGTGGTCTATTTTTTTGTGGGAGGATTTTATGAACCACGAAAGACACGAAAGACACGAAAAAATTTTTTTAAAACAGGAATGTTATTTTATTCAAGGCGCTATATTTGAAGTTTATAGAACCTTGGGTTGTGGATTTTTGTAGGCGGTGTATCAGGAATGTTTGGAGTTGGAATTAGTTGCCAGGGATATTCCTTTTATTGCGAATAAAGAGCTTCAATTAACTTATAAGAGTAAAACTCTTCAGAAATCATATAGACCTGATTTGATTTGCTATGAGAAAATTATTGTTGAACTTAAGTCTGTGAAAGAAATCCAGCCAGAACACAAAGCCCAGCTCTTCAATTACCTGAAAGCGACAAAAATGAAACTGGGTTTGCTAGTCAATTTCGGAGCCCATCCCAAAGTGGAAATCGTAAGATTAGTTCTCTAACCAACTCAATTCATCGCCTCAATTTCCGTGCATTCCGAGCCTTCCGTGGTTAAAAAAATTTCGTGCCTTTAGTGTCTTTCGTGGTCAAAAGAAAATTTTCGTGGATCAGTGATTAGCCCGCAATCGAATAAACAACTTGCCACCAGCAATCCCATCCCCCAGTTGAATACTTACCTGTTCAACACCCTCAACTACGTCCGTCACAGTTTCAGATCCTTCCAGTGGTTCCCATTGTGGATCTACAAGACTGTCCGTTACTTCCAGTTGCAACTTCACGAAACTTCCGAGGTTGGATCTCCTTTGATATATCAGAGCCCAGGTTCCAGGCCCGGTTTCAAGATTTGCAGTCAGTCGGATGTCAGGGACTGAGTCCTCCAGATCCGGATGGCTTCCGAAAGCGTACTCCACCCAGTTCAGCCATCCATCCTGATCGGCGTCTGCTGCAGGAGCGCTTACCGTTTCGTTTCCAGCTTCGACTCCGAACATCTCCACGGTCCAGGCAATATAGTCGTTGGGCAGGATGGTATCCCCGATTTGGAATATGTCGGAGAGCAATGGAAAGGCGCCCACTACATTTAACACTGCGCCCGGAATGGTTGGATGAGTGGCATTGATGTTGTTCGCGCTGGATGTGTTGATTTGCCATTGGGTACCTTCTGCCAATGCAGAGGTGGATTGGTAAACCAGAAACCATGTTTCGCGCGCATCTGGCGCCAGGTCTTGATCCAGGCCTTTGAACTGCAATTCAAGCGAAGGGTCTGTCGATAACTGAGTGGAACCAATCAGCCGATCCAGCTCAGACCAATCTCCTGAACGGTCGCTGTCCTGATAAAGTTCAGCCTGCAGGCTTTCGATTGGATCGCCTTCTTGCGTGAAACGGATTTCCCGGATCCTCGCCCTTTCGAGTTGTGCTTGCAAAGTGAATGGAAATATCTCCAATGGGGATGTCAGCCCTTCAATGGTTCGAGTCTGTGGATCGCCTTCCTGCAATCTGGCCACTTCAACTTGTGCAGGCGCTGCATTCTGAACGACGGTCAGTTCGGATGTAGATCCAGTTAGCGCATCGGTGACGGTCACGAGCATGTTGCGCAGCCGTGGGCCGGGAACAAACAGAAAGTCAAAAGCGCCTCCACTGGCTCGTAACTCGGTCAGATAAGTTTCGCTTTCCACGGTGTTGTCGGTAAATAACTGAACCAGGCTGCCTTCAGAAACATTCAACAGACTGCCACGTACAACCGTTCCGTCATAAGTGACATTCACCGGCGCTGTTATTCCATCATTGGATCCATTGCTGAGGTGAATGGATCCGGCGCCGTTGTTGACCATTTCATTGCTCAGGATTGAGTTTCCATTTGAACTCGCACCGATGACTTGAACTCCGAATCCGTCATTGTTGGCAATAGGGTTTCCTGCAGATGCCGCTACAGGTGTCGCAGCTACTAGAACTGTGGTGGATCCTCCAATGAAATTGTCGCTAGCGCCGTCATTGATACGGATCCCATCCGCTCCATTACCGCCTCGCGCTCCGGTTGGATCCACACCAATGTTGTTGTATAAAATGCGAACACCTGTTGTATCAGCTCCACTGAGCGTGATTCCGTTTCCTGATTTATCCACAACTGTATTCGCCTGATCCCGGAATGAAGAACCAATTCTGACATTGGCGGAATCCACGACACGAATTCCATCTCCCGATCCACCAGCAATTCGCACACTCCCAATTTCAGCGTTTCCGGTCTGGTAAAGAAAAATGGAACTGGTATCCGGATGCAGTTCCTCTCCAATTGGCGCAAATCCGATGTTGTTTAAAATCAACGAAGGTTCACGGGATCCGCTGGTGATGTGGTTGTCGGAGCCACCTCTGATCACCGCGCCTGCGAGGACTGGATAGGAAGTAAAGAATGAATCCAGAGAACATCCACGGATTTCCTGTCCGGAAACGTCATCGAGATAAATTCCGACTGGCCAGGAGAAGAATGAATTGCGGGCGCCTCCTGTCTCTCCAAAAACATTATATGAGGAATCGCCTTCAATTCTCAGTCCAACGCCTTGGGATGGCGCTTCTCTGAGTGGAATGGGCTCATCCGGGTTTTTCAATTCAAAGTAAGAAAGAAAATTTCCTTCAAATCGATTCCGTTCATCAAAGCTATTCAAAGATACATTTCTTAAAACGATTCCAGCTTCTTTTCCCTGAATACTATTGTCGTCTCCGGTGCGAATCTGGTTTCCAAATCCTGGCGGACGAACATTGGGGCCTCCAATTCGATTCGCTTTGGAGTTATCTGAAATCATCAACCCAATACCTTCGGATGAAATGGATGTGTTCTGTACCCAGTTGGGATGAATCCAGTTACCTTGTGGGTCCTCAACGGCGCCAGAGTTTTCGATTTGAATCCCGATTCCTTCTACATTTGCGATCATGACCCGATAATTAAACGGACCTCCGAAAATAATTGGCGCCGGTGTCTGGTCCATGGTCCCTGACTCACCGATTCGATTCCCAAAGGTTCCACCGCGCAGAACAATACCATTCCCACTGTTGAATTCTTCAGGTGATGCGCGTTGTCCGATTTGCAGATACTGCACTTCATTCAATCCTGTTTCTTCGCCTTCGATCAAAATCGCAGTTCCCAGGATGCTGGATAACCGCAAATTCAAATACCCCAGGTCGCCGCCAATCAAAGTTTCCTGAACTCCATCCGCCAAATGAATCCCGTTCCCGTCTACCTGACGAATATCCACGTTCTGAATTCGCGCGTTTCGCACAGGTCCCTCGATGCGAATTGCATCTCCACTGATATAAGTCAGCTCACTGCGATCGGATGTTTGTTGTGAACTCAATTCCGGAACACCCACGACCAGATCCCGCACATCACCTCGAACATAAATTCCATCATAAACTGGAAAGTCCGATCCGGGTTCCAAATCGGAAGGTCGGGTTTGGATGTCGGTATTCAATAATCGGCACTTATCCACTTGAGGACCCTGCAACACCAAACCGTGCCCCTGATTGCCTTGAGCATAATAAGAAGACATCTGCGTTTGTGGAGCGCCAGGACCGATCATCATTCCCGGACCCTGGTTATCTTCTACAGTTACGATGAATTCATTGAAGCGACTTTCGAAGTCCGGGTTGAGATCCGTTTCATGCCCGAAAACACGAATCCCTCCAGCGCCATTGTGATTAACTTCAACCAATTCAAAGATATTCCCACTGGCGCCCATTTCCACCAACACACCCCAGCCAGTGTTTCCTCTGGTGTAGTTAAACAAATCTTCAAACGGCGGCTGTCCGTTTTGAGTGGTCAACCAGCGATTATCGACAACTCCTGCGCCACTCATCAACAAACCATTTCCACCACATTCCTCAATGACCATGTCGTGGAAAGCATTGGAAATCGCTGAATCTTTCAAAACCACTCCATTGCTGCCTGCTCGCCGAACAGTAATCGCTCGAAATACACTGTCCGCAACCCCACCGGAAAGTTCCACCCCAATGCCTCCAACATCCTCCACAATGAGACCACTGGCTGTCACATTAAAATCTTGCCCT
>JAUIHU010000400.1 GCA_030432175.1 Verrucomicrobiia bacterium
CCCGCGCCTCTACATGCATGCGTAATTCGGGAGGTTTTTTTTGTGCTCTGAAACCAAAGCATTTCAGACAAAGGAGAGACGGTGGAGTATCAAAAAGAGCCATTGAGTTTCGAAGAACAAGCGGATCGCATGCTGGATCGTGGATTGATGGCAGATCGAGACGCATTGATTCAGCGTCTGAGTGTCGTCAGCTATTATCGACTATCCGGCTATCTCTATCCTTTTCGTAAACCGGATTCAGATGAGTACATCTCAGGGACTTCGCTCAAAATCATTTGGGATCGTTATTGTTTTGATCGAAGACTCAGGATGTTGATGCTGGATGCGATTGAGCGTGTTGAAGTCGCCATTCGCACTCAATTGATCTACCACTTCTCCCATGAATATGGGGCCTTTGGCCATTGTGATGAACGCCATTTCCCGAACCTCAAGATCGAGTCCTACATTGAGTTGAGAGAAAACCTCATTGTGGAAACCAGTCGCAGTAAAGAGGGATTTAAACAGCATTTTTTCAATAAGTATGGAGACGCTCATAAAAATCTCCCTGTCTGGATGGTTTCCGAATTGATGAGCATGGGCAGCCTGTTGACACTGCTCAAAGGCATTGAAGGAAGATTGGCCGGGAAAGTGTCTGCTCACTTTGAAATGCCAGACGAACTCTTATTAAGCTGGCTCAGGAGTCTTTACGCTGCGCGCAACATCTGCGCGCACCACTCACGACTCTGGAATCGAGTCCTGGGTTATCCTCCTGGGCTACCGCAAAAGAACAAATATCCGAATTGGCATTTGAAAAATGCAAACGGAAAGAACCTCCTACTCAACGACCGAGTCGGCATTCTTCTGATGATCTGTCATACCTTCTTAAAGCAAATCTCACCAACCAGCCAATGGCAACAGCGAGTCAATCAGCTATTTGCCGAGTACCCAGAAATCCCGGTCAAAGATATGGGATTGCCTGAAGACTGGAACAACCATCCCATTTGGAAATCATGAATCGCCACGTCAATGCCATTTCTGGACGACTCAGCCTGCGTCCGCCTCAACGTCAATCTTTAGAGATTCTTAACCGGATCACTGAGATCGTAGCGCCAACCAAATCTGCATCAGTAGACGAGGCCCTGAGAATGATCCAAAGTGAATACCCATCAGTGACCGACTTTGAGCGAGATTTTCCATCACTTTGCTTCGCTTTAGCAACCGGCGTTGGGAAAACTCGGCTAATGGGCGCCTTCATCAGCTATTTGCGCCTTGCCCATGGAATCAACAATTTCTTTGTTCTGGCGCCGAGTTTGACGATTTATAAAAAGCTGATCGCCGACTTCACACCCAACACTCCGAAGTACGTCTTCAAAGGGATAGCTGAATTTGCTCAGGAAGTGCCTTATGTCGTTACTGGAGATAACTACGACCAAAGCAGTTCGGTTTCCTCGGGGCACCTGCCAGGATTTGATCAAACCGTCCGAATAAACATATTCAACATCAGTAAGATCAATTCCGAAGTGCGCGGAGGCAAGGCCCCTAAAATCAAGCGGCTATCGGAGTACATCGGGGAGAGTTATTTCGATTACCTAGCCGCATTACCTGACCTGGTTCTACTGATGGATGAATCCCACCGGTACCGTGCCAGCGCTGGAGTGCGAGCCATCAATGAACTCAAACCAATTCTTGGGCTGGAACTCACTGCAACACCCTTCATTGAAACCAGTAGTGGAGCCAAACCTTTCAAGAATGTGATCTACGACTATGCACTGGGACGCGCTATTGAAGACGGTTTCGTCAAGGAGCCAGCAGTAGTGACACGAAGGAATTTCAATCCCACCGGGATGAGCAAGGAGGCCATAGAAGAATTGAAACTGTCGGATGGTATCCGTCTTCACGAGCAAACCAAAGTACAACTTGAGACTTATGCCCGCGAGACAAACCGTGAAATTATCAAACCCTTCATCCTTGTAATTGCTCGAGACACAACTCATGCAGCCAGCCTGAAGGATTTGATTGAATCTGAAAGTTTTTTTGAAGGCCGATATAAGGACAAGGTAATCCAGGTCGATTCCAGTCGAACCGGGGCAGCTGAGGATGAAATGATTGAGCGTCTCTTAAAGGTAGAACATACCGAAGAGGCGACAGAAATCGTCATACATGTCAACATGCTGAAGGAAGGCTGGGACGTAAATAACCTTTATACCATTGTTCCATTGAGAGCCGCCAACGCTCGCATCCTGATCGAACAATCCATAGGACGTGGGCTCCGCTTGCCCTATGGCAAACGAGTCGGTGTAACCGCCGTGGATCGCCTCAATATTGTCGCGCATGACAAATTTCAGGAGATAGTAGATGAAGCCAATCGCCGGGAATCTTCAATTAGGATGCAAACGGTCGTACTGGATCCAGAACAACTGGAGCAAAAGACAAAAACAGTCATTTCCCAGAGTAAACTGGCCAGCCAGCTGGGATCTGTCCCCCATCAGCCTACTACTTCCACAACAACACCCTCATCTCACGAAGACAATATCTTCAGCTCTCAAGAGGAGCAAAAAGTAGCGCAGGAAGTCTACAAAAGCATCAAGAAGCTGGAAAGCCGACCGGATATTGCCCCGGGCACAAAGTATCTGACCAACTCAGACGTTCAATCTGCCTTGCTTCAAGAGGTCACCGAATCTCTGAAACCTACCCAGACCGAGATGGAAGGTATGACGGCAAAGCCGGATATTGCAGCCATTGTTAAAAAGACTGTGGAACTGGTCGTTCAACAAAGCATCGATATCCCTCGGATCCTTGTTGTTCCCAAAGGCGAAGTAGAGTCCGGTTTTAGAGCATTCCAGCTGGATTGCACATCTTTGAATTTCCAACCAATATCAGAAGAACTGTGGGTACAATTCCTCAGGACTGGTTCGAGCGAAGTGATTGGTCTAGGCAAGGGCGGAATGAAGGAGAAACGACTTGAAGATTACGTCGTTAGTGGTCTGGTAGATTTTGATGATATCGACTACGCAAAACATGCTGATCTTCTTTATCAATTGGCAAGCCAGACAGTGGCTCACTTCAGGAACTATTTAAACGAGGAAGAAACAGGAAAAGTTCTTTGGAGGCATCAAAGGGAGATTTCTGAATTCATTCATGCACAAATGCAGGAACATTATTGGGAAGATGAAGAAATTGAATATGAGGTTGTCGTCAAAAAAGGTTTCACAGAACTTAAGCCGAGCGCTTACACAGCTGGAGCCACCGATGATCCCCTTAATTTCAGAATATCTCCTAAAGACAAAAGTAATATGCCGAAATACCTTTTCGGTGGCTTTCAACGTTGTCTGTATCCATTGCAGAAATTCGATTCAGAATCAGAACGTATATTGGCAGTGATCCTGGATCGTGATGCTGAAAAATGGTTCAAACCTGCAAAAGGTCAATTTCAAATATATTACAAACTTGGTTCTGATCATCCAGAATATCAACCCGACTTTGTGGCTGAAACCAAAGACACAATCTATATGCTGGAACCCAAAAAACGCTCAGCAATGGATGATGTTGATGTGCTTGCCAAAAAGGAAGCCGCTGAAAAGTGGTGCATGAACGCCGCGGATTTTGCTGCGGGACATGGAGGTAAACCGTGGAAATACCTGCTTATCCCTCACGATTCCTTATCAGAAAATATTTCATTAGCTCATCTTGGAAAATCCTGAAATGTGCTCTCTCGCCAAATCAATTAAGTTTTTTTCAATTAATTTAAGAACCAAAATTAACAATTTTTAGTCATAAAAAGCTCTGAATTGGATTGAAAAAATTTGATGACACCCAAATTTTACTCCCGAAGAAACCCGATTCCTTAGAATTTGAATTTACGGCTTTCCAATCAATGTTCCAATGATGGAATTTCAAGAATACGTACAACTGAATGTATTTACAGTTCAGCTCATCTCATGGCAATTGGATCGCTTAAATCTGGGTGTCAAAGATTTTGCGTGTGTCAGGCCTTTGACCTTGGGAAATTTTCATGCCACCCTTCTTTAACCGCACCCAGGCCGGAGCGCATTTCAAGAATCTGATGTTTTTGAGATTGAGGCTAGTAATTCAGAGGGCATACGTATTCGTGTGGATCAACTAAAGGAAAGGGGACATTCCTGTCGCCTTCCACCCCAATGCTGCTTAAACAGCATCTAATATTCTTTATGACCGGCAGAGCTCTCCAGTCTTTTCAGAGTATTCCCAACGGGCAAATCATCATAACCCTGGGCGTGAGCCCTGGTTTCCAGGCCTGAAAGGGGTGACCCAAAACATGCTTACGCGCTCCAACCTGCTTCCAATGCTGGCTCCACCCGCCGAGCTGGGGCTCAGCGTTCCCAGGACTCCATCCTGCTTTAAACCAGCCCATCACTCCCGATCCATCAGACTCGCCTTGACTTCAGGATTCCATTTGCGGGATCACGCCCACGGATGTTCGATTGGTCAGCGTTAGAATTTTGGTAATTTTGGTGACACCCAAATTTTTCTCGCGCTGGAAAAATCAAAATCGCCGACGCCAAATGGTCTGAGAATCCAACATCCTCCGGAAAACTCACTTTGGTCCAGAGAGATATTGGAAGCCAAGCGCCTGCCGCGATTATCAGTCGTTCAGGCAATTCCTTCCCAATGAAGGACGGTGTTGAGAATGTTTGTTTGCTTGATATTGAAAAGTTTATGAGCAGGAAATCAACTTGAAGGACGGAAATACTGTAAGTGATTGCTCACGCAATGCAGAGTGATCCATTCTGAAATGAAATACACAAAAAAGCTCTCCACGGAAGTGTGGAGAGCATGATAACTCAAAGTTACTTTGTAAAATCCGCAGTTTATTCTGCTGCTGCTGGAGCGGCCTGCTTTCTGTTGCGGCGGCGGCGGCGTGTTTTTGTGCGGGTCAGGTTTTCTTTTTCTTTCACCATCATCGCTTTCTTC
>JAUIHU010000401.1 GCA_030432175.1 Verrucomicrobiia bacterium
CTTGGACTCCAGAAAGCATTTACACTGATCGAACTTCTCGTCGTGATTGCGATCATAGCGATATTGGCATCCATGCTACTTCCTGTATTGGGAAAGGCTAAGGAGAAAGCACGTCAAGTGCGCTGCAAGAGTAATCTCCGCCAGATCCAGATGGCCTGGTTCATGTATGCTGGAGACAATGAGGGACGCGGCCATCCGAGGAGAAACTGGATGCGCTGGATCAAGGACAGAGGAGATTTTTCCAATCCGATACCCAATAAAGCGAACATGATTGATGCTGCGCATCCCAATGCGTATTGGGGGGTAGCTTATGCTCCTTATACCGGTGGATCCCCCAAAGTATTTTTCTGTCCTTCTGCCAAAGCTGTGGACGATCAGTACAACGGTCCTCCTAATCAGGACGGGTTGTTTAAAGATGGATTTCAATATGTCACTTACGGATTCAATGGCTTCTATCAGACACCAAATCGCCGGGCCATTGGATTGGACTTGGCTGTTTGGGAAGGGAGGGTCAACGAACCACAGGGGACTGATACTCAGGCGCGAAAAATTGAAACATATACCAATCCTTCCCTGACTTTGATTATGCAGGACGCCTGGGAAACCATGCTGGACGGCATCGCGGATACGCCCATCAATTTAGGGCAATGGGCAGCCTATCCGGATCGTGTTCATGAATACTACCGTCACAACAACTCCGGTAACATCATCTGGGGAGACGGACATGCTTCACAAGCCAAAGAGGGCGAGATCAACTGGGACGAGTCCTGGTATATTGGGCGTCCTCTGCGAGGGGGATGATTATAAATCCAGGAGCTGAATCACTCTGCCTGGATCCTTAATAAATAAAAAATTTCGTTCTAATCCGCGAGAGCGGAATCGTTATTTCGTTGAACGATCAGACAAAGAAAACTCCAATGACAAAAAGAAAATTCAACTCCATTCTGGCTGGTTTGATATCAGTTGGAATGACAGCAACTTCCTATGGCGCCATTACCGGGCACTGGGATTTTAATGGCTCACTCGCTGCTTCTGTCGGCAATGAGATAATGTATTTCGACGGAGACGGCGGTCCCACCAGTCAAGACACTGCCTTTGGATCCTCTGACTCATTTGGAATTCCAGGAATTGACGGGCAGCCGTTGCTGGTCATGCGCATCGCAGACATCACAGCTTCCACCATGGGTTACGTGGTAAGACCTGATTTGCCTGCCAACGGAGGTGGTTCCATTGCCAATCAATGGTCCATGGTCATGGATATCTATTATCCATTGGAATCAGCGGGACAAAGTCGCGCGCTGCTGCAAATTGACGATCCGTTTACCAATTCGAACGCTGCTGAAGTTTACATTGATGGATCAAACGCCATTGGAGCGACTCAAAACCAGGGTGTAATTGAGCCAGGAGTATGGAATCGTATCGTCATCTCTGTTGACCAATCCGCTGATTCTCCGGTGATGACCAAATATGTGAATGGCATCCAGATCTGACAGGAAATACTGCCAGTAGATGCTGCCCTTGGAAAACTGGATGGACGCTGGGCTATTCTCGATCGCAACAATACCTTTGGCGGAGATTCAGTATTATTATTCACCGACAACAATACGAACTCTGCAGTAGGTTACATTGCCAGCCTTCAGTTTCATGACGAAGTACTGACATCCGGATATGTATCTGCACTGGGAGGCGTCAGTGTTGCTGGAATTCCAACTGAAGTGACCGCCACGGCCTCACTCGAAAGGATCTCCCCAGCTCCGGATGAAGAACTTGTTTTTCCAGAAACACCCATTGAAGTGGTGTTGGTGGACGGAGACGAAGCGATATCGACCGACTCAATTTCATTGACTTTGAACGGAGTGGCAGTGACTCCAGTGATCACCGATATTGAAGTGGGCAAAAAACGGATCTCTTTTAATCCAGGACTTCTGGAACCAGGATCAGTTAATACAGTCGCATTGAGCTATACGGATCCCGCTGCTGAAATTTCAGCCGTTACGACAGAGTGGAGTTTCACGATGGCTCCATACAACCAGCCTCCATTAGATGCCTCTGAAGACAGTCTTCTTTATCTTCCATTTGAAGAAGCCACCGCCAACAACGGCGACACTGTTGAGGATTTCTCTCCGATGGAGAACACTGGAACATTGGTACTGGCAGATACCGCAGGTGATCGCCGTGTGTCAGGTAAAGTAGGATCAGCCCTCGACCTGAATGTTGAAATCGGGTCGGGAGACTTAAACTACGTTCAACTCGCCAAACCTTATGGAGCGACTCCGAATACATTTGCCTGTTGGATGAAGATTGATCCGAATTTCCCGGACAGTACTCGGGTGGGTGTGATGATTGGGACCTATCCTGAAGCCAATAACATCAACTGGGAAGTGCACACTTCCGGTCTGGCTCGTATTTGGTGGAATAATGGTGAAGTAGATTGGCGAGTACCTGGAATTGACATGCGCACAGGGGAGTGGGAACACATTGTCTTTGTTCGTGATACATCGGAAGGAGCGATTCACTTCTACCTTAATGGAAAACGAGCTGCCAGCCTGAACCAGGTCGGATCTGAAGTGGATCCGCAGGCATTACCATTTGTTGGAGGAGATCTTCGTGGAGCTGGCACTCATATTTTCAAAGGGCAACTGGATGAAGTGGCCTTGTTTGCCAGACCGCTGACCCCGACAGAAGTGTTCCGTCTTTATGCGAATGCATTTGACTTTCCGGAATTTCAATTTCCAACTCCACAAATCCTGAGCGTTACGCCATTGGAAGGCGCTGTGAATGTGGGGCCTGAGTCCGACATCGAAGTTCTGGTGGATGAAGGTTCCAGTCTGACAGATGTTGTGGATGCGTCAGTGATTCTGACATTAAATGGACAGAGCGTTCCTGTAGAGCTAAGTCGTAACGAGGGATTGCTAACAGTTCACCATCAGAATACAGCGCCATTTGAATCTGGTTCTATTGTTCAAGCAGAGCTGCAATTTGAGGACACCGATGGTGGAGTCACAAACTTTGCCTGGGAATTCCAAGTAGCTCCAGCTCCGACGATTTTACAACACCCTCAAAGCGTTGCCGTGTTTGCGGGAGCTTCCATTACATTAAGTGTGGAAGCTGAGACGGTTCCCCCCGTCGCTTATCAGTGGAGATTTAATGGCGTACCTATTCCAGACGCTACAGAAAGCCGACTGGTTTTAATTAATGTTCAATCATCACAAGCTGGTTCCTATGATGTTGAGGTTACTGATCTGGGTGGATCTGTTGTCAGTTCTGCTGCGACAGTCACCGTCAATTCAGAAGAACTACCTGAAGATCCGGCTGAATCCCTGCCGTTCGGACTCGTCGCTGCCTGGCCGTTTGATGAGGATTTTACAAGCATCATTCCGGGTTTTGATGGGGAGCCGATCAATGGCGCCGCATTGAATGGTGACTCTAAAATCGGAACTGGCTCTGTTACTTTCACACAGTCTTTGGAGCAATACGTCGACATTGACCGACAAGTGATTGCCGATGGATCCCTGACTTATTCAGCTGCAGGCTGGTTCAAAGTCACCGGAGGAGAAGGACGCCGTTTCCTTTGGGAAACCTCGGATTCCAACTGGGCTATCTCAGCAGAAGTTACTCCAGCTGGAACGCCAAAAGCGTTCATTCGCCTGGAAGACGGAACCTCCACCAGCGCCGATACAGGTGTTGTGGTGAATCTGAACGAATGGTATCACCTCGCAGTGTCTTTTGATGGTGGGGCCGGTGAGGCGAAAGTCTATTTGAACGGGGTTTTCCAGGATGTAGCATTTTCTCCTGAGATTCCAGTGGGTGTGGGTACTTCGGAGACTGTTGGTTTTCACATCGGATCATACCGCGCTGGGAATGGTCGTTTCTTTGAAGGCCAGATAGATGATGTTGGAGTCTGGACCCGGGTATTGCGCGATGATGAAGTGGCTTTTCTTGCCGATGGGAATGCGATCCCGGAACCAAACGTAGCTCGTTCCCTGCAACGAGGATTGAAAGCCGCATGGCATTTTGATGGAGACTTTTCCAGCTTCACTCCTGAGTTTGATGGAGAACCGATTAACGGGGCCGTTATAGCGAATGACTTCGCGGTTGGATCAGGCTCTGTATCACTTGTTCAAGGGCAACAGCAATATGTTGATGTCCAGACACCTGTCATTCTGGATGGATCACTCACATACTCGGCTGCAGGCTGGTTTAAAGTTACCGGAGGATCTGGACGTCGGTTCCTCTGGGAGACTTCAGATTCCAACTGGGCTATCTCGGCTGAAGTCACTCCAGCAGGAACCATTAAAGCCTTTGCGCGATTGGAAGACGGAACTTCTACCAGCGCGGACACTGGGATCATTGCCGACCTGGATGTCTGGTACCATGTAGCTGTCACTTTTGACAGCGCGGCGGCAACAGCTGCTGTCTATGTGAACGGGCAGCGTTCAGAAGTCGAATTTGCTCCCGCAATACCCCAAGGTGTGGGTACAGCTGCAACAGTCGGGTTTCACATTGGGAGTTTCCGAGGAGGAAGCGATCGATTCTTTGAGGGGATGATCGACGAAGTAGGGGTCTGGGATCGTGTGTTGTCCGAGTTGGAAATCATTTACCTGGCTGAAGGCAATCTGATTCCTGACGCAGACCCGGCGCTGACTTTGTTGGCTGGACAAAAAGCTAGCTGGAACTTTGATGGAGACTTTACTGGATCCATGCCCGGATTCGACGGCGCTCCAATCAACGGAGCCATGATTTCTGACGACGCCAAGGTAGGTTCTGGATCCGTTTCTTTGATACAAACAGAGAGCCAGTACGTGGATGTGGACAATCAAGTCATTCTCGATGGTTCGTTGATCTATTCTGTTGCCGGCTGGTTCAAAGTCACCGGAGGAGAAGGACGCCGTTTCCTTTGGGAAACCTCGGATTCCAACTGGGCTATCT
>JAUIHU010000402.1 GCA_030432175.1 Verrucomicrobiia bacterium
TAACGCTGCATTCCTAGTACTGGTCGGCCTTGGCGGTCCTGGATCCTGACCTGACCGCTCACCACATCCAGACATTCTGATTTGGCCAGGTTCCACTGTTTTTCCAAACGATCCGGAGTGGACCAGTCATCCGCATCCATCCGGGCAATCCAATCTGCTCGACAAGCCGCTGCTGCAGTATTAGCCGTGACGGCCACTCCGTGATGTGGCAAATTTAAAACTCGAACACGTGGATCCTCCAGAGAATGGATCTGGTTAAGTGAATCGTCTGTGGATCCGTCATTGGCGATGATCAGTTCGATATCCTTGAATGTTCCATCCAAAATTGAATCCGCAGCAGACCGGACCGAGTCTTCAGCATTGTAAACAGGTAAGATGACAGATATGGTAGGCTTCAATATCTTATTATGTTTGCAAGGTGATGAAAATTTGGGCTGACTTTCTGATTTATCAACCTGACAAATTAAACCTTAGAAGAATCTTTATGCCAAGAAAGCAGATATTTGAAATCATCTTTGCTGATGTTTATCCTTTGTACGTTCAGAAAGCCGAACGAAAAAACCGAACTAAAGAAGAGGTGGACGCGATCATTCAATGGATGACGGGTTACGACCAGAAAGGGATGGAAGAGCAAATAGCCAAACGCAGTGATTTCAAAACCTTCTTTGAAGCAGCTCCGTGTCTGAACCCAAAATGCTCACTGATCACAGGTGTCGTGTGTGGGATCCGGGTAGAAGATATTGAGGATCCGGAAGCTCAAAAAGTTAGGTACCTGGACAAGTTGATTGATGAGCTTGCGAAGGGTAAGAAGATGGAAAAGATTCTAAGAAATTGAGTCCATTTGGATTACTGGGCAGGTATCCGGGAAATACTATTCCGACAGAGGATAATGTGACATTTAATTTCCAGGATTCGGCTGAGGATCCTGTAATTTCTAAACGACTCCCTTTATCGTCCAAAGTTTAAACTACTGATTTCACTATCCACCTGTTCATCATCTGAACAAGCGGCAAGAGTTGTTGTGTGAGAATACTCGTCAACAAAAATTGGCTAGCCCGTATTGCCTTGTTCTTCATTGCAAGCAGAATAAATAGATCCTAGTAAGTAAAACCAAACATTGATGGTATACATGGTTAAAATGTGAAGTATTGCGAAGTAAAGAATTTTTTTTTCAGCAAATCGGTAAATCTGAGTCACTCCATATTGATCAAGAAAATCGGATCCATAGTTAACCATTCCAAATAAAATCAATGACTGAATTGCAATGGGAATCCAAATCGGGTGAACAAACTTTTTGAAACTACTGATTTTGAAACATTTCCAGCTATTTTCTACGCCTAGCATCAATAACAAGCTAGCAAAGTATATACAGCTGATAAACATTGCCAAACCATTGACTGCGGGAAATTTCAAAATGATTCCATTTATTTGGATTGTTGTAAGGTAAAAAATATAGCTGAGAAAGAATGCAACACACAACTTCAGAAACAATTCCCAATACTCCCTAACATCCAGGCAGGCATGTAAGAAATTTGAAGAATTTCCATCTCCTCGAATTCCGGCGCCCAAAGAAAACAACATGATCCAGGGTTCAAAAAAGAGAACTGCAAAAGAGAAAAACGGACCAGATCGTGAACTTGCACTATCGAAGCTGAAGATTAAAGGAAAACAAATAAAGAAGATTATGTTCAGAGATTGAAATGGATGTGCCAGCGCTGAAGGTAACTTTCCGATCCATTTTTTGAATTCATCACTCATCTTGATTTAAATACCATACAATCAAATTAAACTCCATTATGACATAGCTGAACAGAACAAATCCTGAAGAAATGGGCTGGAGTTGAGACTTTCAAGAATTGCTCCATTGCCCTACTGACGAACTTGATTACGGTTGTCCTCGGTCATCCTGACACATTTTTGAAGCCTTATACCGCTTATATTCTCTAGATCCAAGGTCACTTCCCATTTGGGTTGGTGACCCATTTTGGTAAGTAATTCCACCAGGTCCTCTGCTAAACGCTTCTGAGCTTTACTTCCAAATTGCTGACGTGCGAACGCCATGACTTCCGCTACCGGTTTCCCGTCAATAGACAAGAGCGTATGCCATTGATTTTTAATTTCGACAAATGGCTGATCATTCTCCCAGCGAACTTCTGTCCAGGGAGCTACCTTTGCATATCCGTGCTGAGTCACCAGTTGGATCCCGCCGGGAACACTCCTTTCCAAAAGCCAATATCCTATAGGATCAACATCAGGTCCTCCGCAATTTGTCACGACGGCGACACCTATTCTATGTTCTGGTGAAAAACCTACCCAAGCGCTGCAATTATTTCGTCCTCCATTCTTTTTCAGGATCGGACCTGTGGTGATCCGTGAACGGACGGACCATCCCAACGCAGTGTCCGCTTCCACGCCGTCCAAAAGGAGGGTTGGTGTCTGAAGTTGTTGCAATGCCTCAACTGAAAGAAATCCAGGTTGCCATTGTGAAGACATAAATCTGGCAAGATCAGGCGCAGAAGCAATCAAACCACCTGAAGCAGCCATCCGCTTTTTGTAAGAATGTTTTTCCGGGCGTCGAGGAAGCGCTTCACTGTATCCTGTTGCTATTCTTAAATTATCATTGAAGTGAATCGTGGCGCTTTCCAGATTCAATGGATTGAAAATCAGTTCATCGAATAACTGGTTCAATGGTTTTCCTGCAGCGCGCTCTAATGCGTGTCCCAGCAAACCAAACCCGAGATTTGAATATGAAGAATCAGAGCCGGGATCAAAATCCAGTTGCACGGTTTCCAGATTTTTATAAAGCAGATCCTGATCTAAATGATACCTGCCTTCGATAGATTGGACAGGGCTGTTCAAACCGCGAGGCAAGCCGGAGGTGTGTGAAGCAAGTTGGCGCAGCGTAATTTTTGCTCCGTTGTTCGGAGTTTTACTGATGGAGATGTTTTCCGGCAGATAATTGACTACAGGTTGATCCAGATCAATCACGCCCTGTTCATGTAGCATGACTGCCAGCGTTGCAGTGAATACTTTGGTTACAGACGCGACATGATATGAGGTTTCAGGAATTGCCTGGATCCTTGAATTGATGTTTTCATAGCCAAAAGCGCCTTGGTAAACGATCTGATCGTCATGAATGATCGCAACACTTAAACTCGGGTATTTGCAAAGTTCGGTTTGTTGTTCCAACCATGCATCAATTTTGCTGATGTCGCTCTCGATAAATAAACTGATATCATCAAATTGTGGAGATTGAGGAATCGCTGCATGGTCCAATTCCAAAGAACAGACACATAATTGAGGGAACCACAGTAAAGTAGCGACGAAAAACAGACTGGCAGGTTGAGTTCTCATTGAGTTGTAACTGGATTCAACTGCCTCTGTGACGTAGACAAAGGTTGTTTGTACTATTTGCAGTTGAAAGGGTCATATACAGTAAATTTTAGCGCAGGTCAGTATTTAGGATCGATGCGTTGGCAATACCCTGAATGTGAATCGGAACCATCATGGTAATGAGTGAAAGTATCAAAATTCCAGAGCTATGCAATTGCGATTTTGTGAGGAATCGTGATTCGATAATAGTGCAACATGCAACTGCTCGACACATTCGTCTGTAGTGATTTTTTACAAACAAGGGGACGCCGAGATTCATTTGGTTTTTAAAATTTCGGATTGCATTGTCTCTTCACGAAGGTTCCATATATGATCACCAATTGTGGAAACCAATGAAAATAAACTGCGCCGTTACGAATCGGCCCTGGCATTGTTTGTCAATCGACTGAAGGATGATCGCTACGCCATAGGAGCCGTATTGCAGGGCAGCCTCTGCCTGCAAACGATTTGGAGACAGGAGAAAATCCATCTCTGGATCATTGAGATGGATGGGGTGACGCGTCGCAGAAAGTTTGACGGTGAGGAAAAGCACGTTTACCGGACCTTCATTGAGGAGGGCATTTTAATAGAGGCAGAACTCATTCCCAGGATGCGTTTCAAACAAATGATGGAAGGCGCTTCCAGGACTGCCTTTCAATGCAATTTTTTCGCAAAACGTATCCTTCTCTATTCTGCTGACCCCTCATTGGAGAAATGGTTTGAGCAGGCCAACCTGCTTGCCACCAAGGACCAGAAGATAGCGCTCTGGATTGCCGCAAACTGGCTGTGCCATCCACTCAAGTATCTGGAACGCTTGATTCATGACAGGAAAGACTACTCACTGGCTCAGCACGAATTGCTCTGGTCTGCCTGGACATTGGCGGCGATAGAGATCATTCAGCGGGGAGAGGTTTATGAAGATAATATTCTGAAACGTGGCTTGGAGTTGAATCCAAATTTGATGGAGATCGTTTATTCCAAAACACAAAATCAGAAACCGGCATCAAAGAATCTCAAGGCTGCCCTGGCGCAGATCCATTTAGAGCTGGAAGAAAAAGGCGCTGAGTGGTTCCAACCTTTGATCCAAACTTTAAAGAAAAAGGGGCAAGCGACTGGTCTTTCTGAAGGCGCCAAGGCTGGCCATCATCATGCGGGAAGTGAAATGTCTTACCCGGGCATCGTCAACCAGATTGAAAGGCAATACGCACGGTATAGAAAGCATGGAGAAGCGAATAAATCTCTCCCGACGCATTTCATGCGGAGGTTTACGATGCTGTGTTTCGGGAGGTGATGAGTCGATTGGAGGTCCTGATTGAAATTGGTTTGAATTACCTGAGTTTGAGTCGCTCTGCCGCAACTCGCTCGGGTGGGGAGTCCCAACGGATCCGAATGGCGTCTCAATTAGGATCCGGTCTGATGGGGATGTTGTATGTGCTGGATGGACCGAGTATCGGATTGCACCCCAATGACAACGCCAAGATGATTGCCACATTGCAACACATGCGGGATTTAGGTAATACTGTTGTAGTGGTTGAGCATGATGAGGATACCATGC
>JAUIHU010000403.1 GCA_030432175.1 Verrucomicrobiia bacterium
AGGGAGGGCGTGGGTTTGTCAGTATCTTTGCGGCAGCAGCAACATTGTTGGCGACATTGAGCGCTGTATTGGTGGGTGTCACGCCAATGGAATTTGAATTCCTTGTGATACCTGGATCCGCTGAACCGGTATCCATGTCGCTTATGCAGATCAACCTCCCGACGCCAGCATTTGCGACGGTGTTTGCGCTGATCAGTTTGATTGGAGTGATTTATTCATTGAACCAGAACCGGCGTACTGAATTGCCAGCTGCCTTTCTTTATGCCGGATCTGCAATCAGTCTGACCTTTGCCGGGGATTTGCTGACGTTCTTCATTTATTGGGAATTAATGGCGGTCGGATCGACGATCATCATTTGTGCTGGGGGGCAAAAATCATCACTGCAGGCCGGATTGCGTTAGGCGGTTGTGCATGGAGTAGGAGGGGCGTTGTTGATGGCAGGCATCATCGGGTATGCGCTGAGACACGGGGATTTGAGTATTGCAGCTGATCCATTGAACAGTCCGCTGGTGAATCAATTGAAACTTTTACAGACACCGGAATCCTGGCTGTTTTTGATTGGGATATTGATCAACGCAGCTGCGCCGGTTTTAGGAGCCTGGCTGCCGGATGCTTATCCGGAAGCTTCGGAAAGCGGATCTGTTTTTCTTTCAGCATTTACAACGAAGTCGGCGGTTTTTGGATTGATGATGTGTTTTGCCGGATCGCCGATATTGATTTCAGTGGGATTGATCATGGCGATTTACGGAATCATTTATGCGATCCTGGAGAACGACATGCGCAGGTTGCTGGCGCATTCGTTGATTAACCAGGTTGGCTTTATGATTTGCGCTGTTGGCATTGGAACTGAACTGGCCTTGAGTGGAGCGTCTGCCCATGCCTTTGCTCACATTATCTACAAAGCGCTGTTGTTCATGACTGCGGGATCGGTTCTCTTTATGACCGGGGAACGGAAACTGTCGGGGCTGGGAGGATTATACAAGTTTATGCCGGTGACACTGGTATGCGCTGTGGTGGGAGCTATGACCACATCCGCTTTACCGCTGACATCGGGTTTCACGACGAAATCCATGATTACCTCTGCAGCAGCTGAACAGTCCGGGTTGGTTGAGACGGGCTCGACTTTATATGTGATCGCCTGGTTTGTCTTAATTGCCGCATCGGCAGGAGCGTTTCTGCATGCCGGATTGAAATATCCATGGTTTGTTTTCTTTAACCGGGACTCCGGGAAACGTCCGACAGATCCTCCCTGGAACATGCAGTTTGCCATGATCACACTGGCTGTCTTTTGTGTGCTACTTGGAGTGTGGACGCAGCCTTTGCAAAGTTTATTGCCTTATGAGCCGATGGTTCTGGATACAGGCCACGGTCATGGAGGGCATGGTGGACATGATGATTATCCGCATTGGGTCGCTTATCACGCGTGGACTACAGATCACGTTTTGACACAACTACTGATGCTAATCCCAACGGCGATCGCATTCTTTATGTTCCTTCCAGCGCTACGCAAAGCTTACGGAATCACTCTCGATTTCGATTGGTTTTACAGGCGTTTTGCGGTGGCTCTCTGGAACAACATCTTTGCGCCGTTGATTCGGATCTGTCTGGCTCCGCTCCATCGTTGGGTGTTGGTGACGATCCCTAACCTGGCAGCGCAACGCATTCACCCAGGGAAACGCGAATTTGCCACCGAACGTTCATTGGAACTAGGGAGTAACTTTCTGGATGTCATCATTCGCATCAAGATTGATCCCAGACGTCAATGGGTTGTTGGCAGTGTGATGATTGTTGTAACGCTGATGTTGATGGCCTTTTTATTGATTATTTATTCTGCCTAGTCGGAGAGGGCTAAATCTCCGGATCCTGGAAGTACCCTCAAGCTCGGTTTGCTTTGCTGAGCAGCCAGGATCCAATACAGATAAAAAGAACATTCGGCGCCCAGAACAACATCCAGGCATTCGGGTTTTCTGCCTGAGCCAGGCCGACGATCACAAACCCGTAGTAAACCAGCAAGAGCAGGATCGCCATGGCTATGCCGACACTCGTCTCGCGTCGATGAGCCTGCACACCCAGAGGAGCGCCAATCATGGCGAAACTGAGACTGGCCAATGAAAAACCGGCTTGGCGGTGAATCTGGGTGTTGATTTCTGCCAGACGTGTTTCTTGAAGTTCCTGATCCTCATCCTTATCGTGGATTTGTTGCCGAGTTTTATCTCTCTCAATCAGCAATTCGAAAATTGTCAGTTCTTTCAACTTAGCCTGACGCGCTCCGGGTAATTCAAAATCAAAAGTATGGGAAATTCTTTTGGAGCTGAAATACTCCCATTGATCTTGTCCGCGCTTTTGGCCACGAACTTGTTCCAACTCCAGACGAAACTGATTGGGTTCGATGTAAAGAGCGCGCCCTTTTTCAGCAAAGAGGATGGTTTCGATATCGCCGGACTCATCCAGAATACTCAGAGTGATTCCTTTCAACAGGTCGTTTTCTTTTTCCTGAACATACAAAACCTGTCCATCGAATTTTCGAATGGTCTGATTCGGAGTAATCAGATTGGCGATATTCATGTGGCTGAACTCAAAGAAAAGATTCTTGTAGGCCCGGCGTGATTCGGGCGCAACTTTCATATTGATCCAGGAACAAACGCCGCAAAAAAGGAGAGATGTGGCCAGAACGGGAGCGATCCAGGACAACCAGTTGATTCCCCCCGCCCTTCCAGCCAGAAACTCCTGATCCGCGCTCATTCTCCCAAACACCAGCAGACAACCGGTCAGGGCTCCCATTGGCAACGCGAAGACCATGACGTACGGAAGCAACAAGCCCAGCGCCCAGCCAATCATCCGTAAATCTGCCTGCTGGTTGACCAACAGGGTCAGAATCTCTTTGAGCGCGTTTCCTACCAAAAAGACAAAGGCAAACACAACTGTCGTCATCGCCGCAGTTGTTAAGAATCGCTTCAACAAATACCATCTAAGGATCCACATAGAATCTAATCGGAACTAAAAATCAGGGAGTTATTGGTTCAGAACCCTCTTAAAATCCAAAAGGCCATCAAGACCAGCAAAATACCAGCGACCCAGCGCCATAACAGTGGAATGCCAACACGTTTGTCATATTTTTTTCCAGAGCCGAACTCACGATCAATGAACTCGTCATAATCAAATTCGTCATCATCCGGAAGATCGAGTCCTGATGAATAGGATTCTTCGCCCCAACCGGTTTCCTCGCAGGCTCCACACTCCGGGCAAGCTCGGGCGCCACGGGGTGGTTCCGCTCCACAAACCGGGCAAATATCTGGCGTAGCGCTCATTCAAATAAAATGACTTTAACGCGTGGACATGGCAAACAATAAGGTTTCCTTGAAGCTTTTGATGCCGCTGAAACACATTAGGAAAAGGAAATGGCGCATTTCGTTTGGGTTTCGTGTGTTTTCGCGATAGAGTCCCCTCGACCTTTAACTTATCAACCAGATTTTGCTGAATGTATTCGGGGCGCGGATTTAGAGAATGGGAGATTGGTGACATTGATGTGGTGGTGGATGGAGACACTTATCACCTCTTTCACCTGATTCTTCCCAATCATGACTACATTGCTCACGCAGTTTCCAAAGACTGCATCCATTGGGAACGAGTCAAGAACGCGATTTTTGTGGGTGATCCTGGAGAATGGGATGACGACATGTTGTGGACCATGAACGTTCTCAAACGTGGAGAAGGTGATTTCGAGATGTTTTACACCGGCCTCAGTCAGCGGGAGAAAGGTCATTTGCAGCGCATTGGGAAAGCCGTTTCAGCCGATCTCATGAACTGGACCAAGCTGGAAGAACCGCCTTATCCGCTGGAGCCAGAGTGGCCGCATTACGAGTCGAAAACAGACAATCTTCGTAAATGGGTTAGCTTCAGAGATCCGTATTATTATAAAGAAAACGGCAAAGAATACCTGTTGATGTGCGCCCGGACGAACAAAGGTTGCATGTCGAGACGCGGGTGTGTTGGTGTCGCTCGCATTGAAGGTGAAGAAGCGGTGTTGGAGAAACCACTGTTCACTCCCTACGTGTACGACGACATTGAATGTCCTTGTCTGGTAAAGATCAATGAACGGTATTATTTGATCGGATCCATTCGTGAGGATGTCAAAGTTCACTATTGGTTCAGTGACGAATTTCAGGGACAGTACCATGCGTTTGTTGACAATGTTTTGATGCCGCAGGGAAACTATGCGGCGCGGGTCACCCGTGATGGAGATCGGTTACTGTTGTATTCATTTTACGTCACTGGAGAAAATGTTGAGACTGCCAACCGTTATCTGCCACCGCCCAAGGAACTGGTGGCTCAGCCGGATGGAACTTTGGCTTTGAGAAGCTTTTATCGGTGGAATGAGAAGGTCAGTCATGAACTCGATCAAAGTGATTTTCCGCCGTTCCATTCTATTTTTCATAATCCTACCGCATCCCATCACAGTGAAGCCAATGGATCACGGGATTTGTTCAAGAGCGTCAGTGGATATGAGATTTTTTCCTTCACCAATCCACACAAGAGCTTCATGTGGAGTGGGGAATTTCGGGTTACTGGACTTGGAAAATGTGGATTGGTGTTTAACGGGGATCGAAATGGCGATGGATACTATATCTCCCTGGATGTGAAACAAGGGTTTGCGCAAATTCGCGCCTGGGGAGGGGAGCCGAATAATCTCTATCGGGATTATTTATACGAGAATCTTCAGACCAATAATTTCAATCCTGACGCCAAGCTGGATTATGAGTTCCGGTTGATTCGTTACGGACACTACATTGAGTTTTCCGTGGATGATCAGGTGGTTTTGTCTCTGGTGGACAGTCGGTTTGCTGGGGATCAAGTTGGTTTTTATTGCGAGAGCGCTTCTATCACGCTGACCAATGGAAATTTGAAGTTACTCAAATCCCCTCC
>JAUIHU010000404.1 GCA_030432175.1 Verrucomicrobiia bacterium
CCGATCCCTGCATTCCAATCACACCAATCACTACGAAGCCACGCTGGGCATGCACACCGGATCCTTCACCTTTGCCCGCCCCTCCATTGGATCGTGGGTCAGTTATGGATTAGGAACCCTCAATAAAAACCTTCCGTCATTTGTAGTCATAGCGCCACATTCGCCTTACGCGGGCGGGCAGGTCTGGGGAAGTGATTTCCTGCCAGGATCACACCAGGGAACGCGAGTCGTCCCTGGAGCCACGCCGGTCCAGAACATCCAACGCCGGGTCGCCACCGATGAACTCCAATCGCTCGAACTCCAGTTACTTTCGAAAATCAATTCCAGCCACATTGCCAGTCGCAATCAAGATCCGGCGTTGGCAGCGCGCATTCGTTCTTACGAAACCGCGTTTGGGATGCAGTCCGAAATGCCTGAAGTCTTTGACCTCACCCGGGAAAGCGATCGCACCTTGGAAATGTATGGACTCCCGAGAGGCAGCTCAAAAGGCTTTGCCTGGCAATGCCTGGTGGCGCGGCGACTGGTGGAACGGGGAGTGCGATTTGTGGAATTAATAGATGTCGGATCCAGCTCCAACTGGGACGCGCACGGAGACATGCTCACCCACGAGCCACTGGCGAAAAACGTTGATCAACCCATCGCCGCCCTGCTGCGCGATCTCAAACAACGTGGGATGCTTGAAGACACATTGGTTGTCTGGACCACCGAATTTGGACGCACCCCATTCAACGCCGCAGCCGACGCACGCGGGCGAGAACACCACCATTGGGTCTTCTCATCCTGGCTTGCCGGAGCCGGCGTACAACCCGGCATCACATTTGGCGAATCCGATGAGCACGGAGTCCACGTCGGATCCAATCCTGTCCACGTCCACGACTTCCATGCCACCATTCTGCACCTGATGGGACTGAACCACGAAAAACTCACCTACCGTCACGCCGGCAGAGATTTCCGTCTCACCGACGTCCACGGAAGAGTCGTTCACGAAATTCTGAAAAATCCTGGTCCCTGGAAAACTATATGACCAACAGCTCGACAGCCACAAACAACCCAGCCGGATGGCGATTGAAACTCTCTTACGCGGACTTGCCAGAACTGTTTTACGTCTATGCAAATCCAACGCCCATGCCTGAGCCTCGCACGGTTGTGTTTAACAGCGAACTGGCGGAATCTCTGGGACTCAACCCAACCCTTTTGGGCAACCCAGAAAGCGCCGCTATCTTCGCTGGAAACACACTCCCTCCGGATGCAGAGCCTCTCGCACAAGCGTATGCAGGGCATCAGTTCGGACACTTCACCACGTTAGGCGATGGACGCGCCATTTTGCTTGGGGAGCAAATCACTCCAGCAGGTGAGCGGATGGATATTCAGTTCAAAGGATCAGGTCGCACCCCCTTTTCACGAGGCGGGGATGGACTGGCCGCGTTGGGTCCCATGTTGAGAGAGTACATTATCAGCGAGTCCATGCACGCTCTGGGGATCCCTACCACGCGCAGTCTCGCTGTCGTCACCACCGGTGAAGTCGTGCGTAGAGAAACCCCACTCCCGGGCGCAATACTCACACGAGTCGCTTCCAGCCACATCCGGGTGGGTACTTTTCAGTGGGCAGCCGCCAATCAGAATCCAGCCGCTCTCAAAGCGCTGCTGGACTATGCAGTACAACGCCATTACCCGGACCTGGCCGAGGCTGAAAATCTCGCCCTCTCTTTCTTCGAGGCAGTCATGGAACGTCAATCTCAGTTGATCGCAAAATGGATGTGCGTCGGCTTTATTCACGGAGTCATGAACACGGATAACATGGCCATCTCCGGGGAGACCATCGACTACGGGCCCTGCGCGTTTATGGATTCTTACAGCGCCTCAACGGTCTTCAGTTCGATCGACCACCAAGGACGTTATGCCTACGGTAATCAACCCCAGATTGCTCAGTGGAATCTGGCGCGACTTGCAGAAACCTTGCTACACCTCATCGATCCCAGCATGGACCGAGCCGTGGAAGTCGCCACTGAAGCGATTCAACTTTGGACAGGAATGTACGAGCGTCATTGGCTGGCAGGGATGAGGTCCAAGTTAGGAATCTTTAATGAAGAAATCGAAGACGCGGACCTGATCCACTCCCTATTAGAATGGATGGAAAAGAGCTCGGCAGATTTTACCAACACATTCCGGGATCTATCCACCGACACTCCCCTCAGTGATGATCCGGAGTTTTTGGTATGGCACAAGAACTGGGTGGCGCGATTGCAACGTCAGCCACAATCATTAAAAGAATCTCAAACTCTTCGCCAATCTCATAATCCCGTCATTATTCCACGTAACCATAAAGTCGAAGAAGCGCTCACCGCCGCCACTGAACAGGGAGACTTCGAGCCCATGCAAAACCTGCTGGCTGCGCTGGCCAAACCTTATGATTCCACAATGGATACCCGATCCCCGTACAGCCTCCCGCCCGATCCGGGAGCGCCACCCTATCGAACCTTTTGTGGCACCTGAGACCGGTCCATCTTCGCGGTGATAAAGTTTGATTGATTTTGAATTGGGCTGACTTCTGAAATTTTGATGAAGTGAAATATCGGTCTGAGCAATCAGCGCCAACCCAAAGTAACCTACTGAAAAAGAATGCACTACAGGATTCCCAAAACATTGTTGCTGATCAGCGTCGGCATCATAGCCAGCTGCAGCGCCAACGCCGAACATTCCGAGACAGATGTAAATCTGACCGTTCTGGATCAATCCGGTCATGGTCTGTTTTATGATTTTCTGTTGAAGCAATCTCATCAGTTTTATCAGCAGAGGGAAGTCGAGGTGAATGAAGCCCTGGGGTCCAGAGACACAGCTCTCCGACGTGGGCAGCGATTGCTTGGAGATTACAAAAAAATTATTGGCGAATTACCCTCTGAAAAATCTCCTTTGAACCCTCAGGTGACGGGAGTGATTGAAAAAGATGGTTACCGCATTGAAAAGGTAGTCTTCGAAAGCCGCCCCAACCATCATGTCACCGCAGCGCTCTATGTCCCGACAACCGGCGCCGGACCTTTCCCAGCGGTTCTGGTTCCTTGTGGTCACACAGCTAATGGTAAAGGATCTGAACTTTATCAATCAGCATCCGCTCTGCTAGCTAAGAACGGATTCGTGGCGCTGAACTATGATCCAATCAGCCAAGGCGAGAGAACCCAGGCCCCGGATGCGCCGAGATATGGAACCACCACACATTGCCTGCTGAACACCGGATCTCTTCTCGTCGGCAGATCGATTGTTGGCTACGAAGCATGGGATGGAGTTCGTGCAGTGGATTTTCTACTGAGTCGGTCAGAAGTCGACAGCTCATTGCCTGTTGGCATGACTGGCAATTCCGGGGGCGGCACGCAAACTACTTTCCTGATGGCGCTGGATGATCGCATCGGACCTGCAGCTCCTTCCTGCTACATCATGCGCAAACAACGTAAATACGAAACACTCGGACCTGCCGATGGGTGTCAGCATTTACCTGGAGAAGTGGCTTTGGGCATTGATCACATAGATTACCTCTGGATGCGAGCGCCTAAGCCGACATTGATACTGGCTGCTGAACGGGATTTCTTTGAGTTTACTTCCACTCAAGATGCCGCCGAAGAAGCACAACGACTTTATTCAGTCCTGGGGTATAAAGAGCAAACTGGACTGGTATCGTATGACGGAGAACACGGATTTGCCCAACCCCTGCGTGAAGCCGCCACTCGATGGATGCGTCAGTGGTTTTTCAATGACAACTCGCCAGTGAGCGAACCGGAGTTGGCGCTCCTGAATGATGAGCAAATCCAGGTCACACCCAAAGGGCAGGCTCTCGCTTCATATCCCAATGAATCGACGGTTCAAATGATGAACCTTGAACGCGCGCGGGAATTATCCAAACAACGCAAGGATTTCTGGTTGAGTCACACGGTTGACAATTGTCTCAAGGAAGTTAAAAGACTCATTGGATTGCCAGACAATATTGCCCCTTGCCAAGTGGAACTCCGTCAAACTATTCAACAGGATAATTACGTGATTCAAAAACTTATCCTCTTTCGGGACAATGGCATTCCAATCCCAACTCTTGTTTTCGTTCCCTCGCTAAAAATCAATAAATCTAAGACAGCCGTAGTGATTATTGACAGCCGAGGCAAATCAACAGAAAAGAAGCCCGGTGGATTGATTGAACAACACCTTGAACAGGGTCAAATAGTTGTCAGTCCGGACCTGAGTGGTTTTGGTGAAACACGAGATTCAGGAAGCAAAGCAAAATACTATAACCACGACCATCGCGTTGCTAACTTGGCAATGCATATCGGAAGACCTCTGCTTGGAATTCGTGTAGAAGATACACTAACAGCGATCCAAACCCTCTCAGCGCATTTGGAAGTAGAATCATTTCACCTCATAGCAATTAAAGAAGCGGGCCCGGTGGGATTGCATGCAGCCGCCATTGAGTCAAGAATCAAACAACTAACTCTGGTTGATTCTATTTTTTCCTGGGTGGAAGATGTTGTTGCAGAGCCCATAAAGCATAACCAGATGGGATTCATCGCGCCAGGAGCGCTCCAAGTTTATGATCTGCCGGACTTGGTTGAAGTAGTGAAAGATCGGCCAGGTTTCAAAGAGATTGATTATCAGCGCCCAGGCGTGTAACCGCCATCATTACGACACGCTCGCCATGCTCAGACATCTGGGGCGAAGACGGGTAGGGGGTCAGTCAAGCTGGAATTATCTGAGAGAGTTCGATGATCGGCTATAGGTCGTCACAGAGTGAAGAAATGTTTGACACCCCACACCCTTTCAGCCGGGGTGCGATTAAAAGTGGGTGGCCCCTTGGAACGCTGAGCCCCAGCTCGGCGAGTAGAGCTGGAATTGTAAGTGGTATGAACTGAATGGCAAAGCATTAT
>JAUIHU010000405.1 GCA_030432175.1 Verrucomicrobiia bacterium
ATATTGAAGCCAGCATTGGCAGCATGGCGTAATCTCATGAAAGAATTTCCTTGAGCCCCGGAAGTAAATGTCAATCCAGATTCATTTTGCTGACTGAGAAGGCGCGCAAAATTCTGAACATGGTCTCCTGACTCCAGACTATCTTCAAATGCCCAAAGAGTGATGGACCATTTATCAGATTCTGAAGAGCCGACTTGCAGACTGCCATCCGCAGGAACTCTTAAAAAAGAACTCCCGATTGCGCTATCAACTTCAAATTTAATCGCCCTTCCAGCGCCAGGTCTGGATGTTTCGCGAGTTGGAAAATTGGTGAATTCTCCCACAAGTTCTCCGTGATTGATAAATCCGGAGGAGTCCAACGCCTCAGTACCCCCAACTTCGTCAAATCTCCAGAGACCAACCACCACAGGCGCTCCATCAACTTCCAATCTAATCTTGTCGGTCACAAAGACCGCTTCTCCTGCGCGCAGCACTACTTGATATTCCCCAACACTCTCCGCAGTCAAGTTGTCCAATGAAAGTGTGTCAGTCGTCGCTCCTTCAATAGGATCTCCAAAAAAGCGCCATTGATAATTAAGCGTGTTGTTGCTGCTGGCCTGAACAGAGATTTCTACATTCTCACCGAAATTTCCTGCCAGATCAGCTGGCGGATCAGTAATACGAGTGGAAGAAAGAAATGAAGCAAAATCACCTTGAGACACCGTATCAATTTCGCTTTCTGACAGCGCCCGGTTAAAAATGGCAACATCATCCATCAACCCGTTAAATCCGCGAATATCACCCGATTCCAGACCATTGATCAGTCGGTTTCCAAGAATCAAATCTGCGGTATTCGGGATCAATTCGGAAGAAATCTCAATGGCGCTCTGTTCAACTCCATTCAGGTAAAACCTGAGAAAGCTGCCATCATAAGTTACTCCATAGTGTACCCACTCGTTTTTCGGAAGGGTAAAACCTCCAGCTTGCCGAAAATCTTCCGCTCCGTTATCAGACCAAAAATATACACTGTCCTGACCGAAGGCGTCGGTCTCCAACTCATACGGGTTGTCCGCAGCATTCTCGGTCAAAGGATCAATCCCTTTATCCAGAATCCGGCCGTAATTACTCCCCTGGTCATTCACCCAGGCAAAAATGGAAAATCGATCCAACAAGTTCAACGAGTAGGAATGAGGGATCCGAACCCAGTGTTCTCCAAACCCGGAAGGATCTGCTTCGAGTTGCAACGCCTGTCCCAATCCTGGAGGACCATCTCCTCGCTCTGGGAGAATTCCTTGAGGCACTGCTTCAAGAAATCCATGGTTTTCGAAACCAGAAGAATCTAATACATCGATTCCGGATTCTTCTTCAAACCGCCATAGACCAACAAGGGAACCTGAGGCGCTGACCGTTCCAATGAGACAAGACAAACCAAGCATAGCTGGCCGCCAATGTCTTTTAATTATTTCTAGCATCATCATTACGTGCGTCTTTTTAACAATCCATCTGTCTGATTGAGCGTTGTTGACACTTCAACAAAATCTACAAAACTAGGTAATTCTTTTGTGTAAATCGATTTTCCCGAACAATTCCATTAATCCTAAGATCGGTAGAGAGAACCCTTTTTTATTTGTAATCCAAGCAAATTTGTCCTGAGAAAAATTATTTTCGCTATTTGTTATAGACCAAAATCAGCTAGAAATAACCTAACGGTTTCAGGCTAATTCATACTGAAAGGGCAATGATACACACATGCTCATCCCGAAGCATTTACAGCGCCATCAAATATCAAAACTGAGAATCAACGTCTTTAAAACCCTCTCAAACCTAAGAAAAGTCGTACCTATAAATCACAGCTACTGGAACAACCAGCACAGCTCTATTATTTACAATGCCAAAAACTAACAAGTTAACTTTCCAATCTTTAAATGCAATGCAAACAGGAAAAGATACCAATGAAGTTTAACAACTCTCCTCAATTTTAAAGGCAATTGCATGACCTGAGACAATGGATATATCCTCTGAAGCCAGGATCCGTTTTGGTTTGGCTGTCTGTCTCAAAACCTATCCAGACGCTTGCGTCAGGTTTTGGAGCTGCAAGTTTCATTCTGATTCAATGGTCAGAACCTCTTAATTCATCCTGGTATTTACGATAGAGCCCGCGGAATTGATGGTATGTCAGCCCCAAGTCCTCAGCAGCCTTTTTCTGAACGTGACGGTTGCGCCCCATAGCTTCCTGAAGCATGCGCAGTTCAAGTTCCCTGACAGCGGCTTCGATTGATCTGGGACCTTTCGATTTTTCCGCTGAGGCTCCTGAGGATTTTGAAGAATCTCTGGAGGCGCCTTCAACTGAATTCGTCCCGGTTTCATGTTCCTCCGACAAATGCATTTCCGGGTGGGTTTCCAGATTTCTCAGATAGGGAGAATCAAACGGATCGAATTGGATCCAATCAATAACCTTGCCCTGATTTCTGTAAACAGCGCGCTCCACCACGTTTTTCAACTCCCGGATGTTGCCAGGCCAGTGATAATCTAAAAGAGCCTGCAACGCATTTTCCGAAAACTCAGGAGTGTGGTCCAGGCACAGTTCGGAGGCCATGGAAACGGCGAAGCGATTGGCGAGTAAAGGAATGTCTTCTGCTCTATCCCTCAAAGGAGGAAGTGGCAGCACCTCGAAGGAAAGACGATCGAGCAGGTCGCGCTTGAACTTGCCTTTGCGAGCCAGCTCAGGAAGGTCAGCGTTGGTGGCTCCAACAATGCGAACATCAACCTGAATAGGCGTGGAACTGCCGACGCGTTCAAAAGCTCCATACTCCACAACACGCAGGATCTTTTCCTGAACCAGCATCGGGATTTGCCCGATTTCATCTAGGAAAAGCGTTCCTCCGTTAGCGGCTTCAAAACGTCCTTTTCTCCTGGATGCCGCGCCGGTGAAGGACCCGGCTTCGTGGCCGAAGAGTTCGGACTCCAGGACAGAAGGTGAAAGCGCTGCGCAATTCAGGGCTACGAAAGGTTTTCCCCAACGTTGAGAAAGAAAGTGAAGGCGGGAAGCAGCCAGTTCCTTGCCTGAGCCTCGTTCGCCGATGATGAGCGCAGGGCGTTCTACAGGAGCGACCTGAGACAGACGTTCCTGAAATTGAAGGAAAGCCTCGGACTCGCCGAGCGCTTCCGAGGGGTTTGAACTACTGGACAGCATGAAGGCGATGTATTCATTGTCTCCAGACCTGATAAACCCTCATAACGCTCAGGCCCGGACACATTTAAATCTATCGATCATTTATTGGCCAATCATCATTGCAGAACCAACCGTCTTGGCGGTCTCACGCAGGATGGCTTCAGTTTCGTCCCAACCCAGACAACCATCAGTAATCGATACACCATACTGGAGAGCTTCCAGAGGCCCTGTCACTTTCTGGTTCCCGGAGTTCAGATTGCTTTCCAACATGAACCCGATGATGTTGTCGTTCCCAGCAGCACGCTGTTCGGTCACATTGCGTAATACGTCAGGCTGCTTGGAGAAATCTTTGCTACTGTTTGCATGGCTGCAATCAATCAATACGTTTTTCGGTAAATTGACCTTTTCCAACATTTCCATCGCTGTAGCCACGTCGGATTCGGAATAGTTCGGACCAGATCGACCACCACGAAGTATCAAGTGCCCATGGGTATTGCCTTTGGTACGAACTATGCAGGTTTGTCCCTGTTCGTTGATTCCCAGGAAATAGTGTGGGCTTTTCGCTGAGCACATGGCGTCCATGGCGATCTGCAAATTTCCATCCGTCGCATTCTTGAATCCAACCGGCATCGAGAGTCCACTGGCCATCTGCCGGTGGGTTTGGGATTCAGTGGTGCGAGCCCCGATTGAAGCCCAAACAACTAGGTCGTCAATGTACTGAGGAGTAATCGGATCCAGCACTTCTGTGGCGGTTGCCAGTTCCAATTCAGTAATTTCCATCAAAATGGAACGCGCCATTTTCAATCCTTCACAAATATCGAAAGACCCATCCAGATGTGGGTCATTGATTAATCCTTTCCAGCCCACAGTGGTGCGCGGCTTTTCAAAATACACGCGCATGATCACAAAAAGTTGATCGGATAACTCTTCTGAAAGGCTTTTCAGCTTACGGGCATATTCCATCGCAGCCTTTCGGTCATGAATCGAGCACGGCCCGACAATGGCCATCATTCTGGGGTCTTCGCGGTTCAGGATTTTGCGAACCGTCTCACGGGAACTGGCAACAACCGAGTTGGAATTTTCACTACAGGGGAGGGATCCCACAAGTTCCTGAGGTGGAACCAATGGAATTTCTTCGATGATATTCAAATTTTGTGTGGGCTGCATTCTTTGCTTTTCTGTTCTTTCCGCGAGGCAATCCACGTCTTGTGCGCCATGACTGTACAGCTTAAGTAGGATCCGGCTCCTTATGTTTTTCCAGTGTCCGGCTCCGCATTTCTTCTGTGAATTACCCTGAAATTCAAATAAATCCGGAGGGGATGTTAGCCAGATCCTACAGAAAGGCCACCAAATTTATCGTGAAATTCTGATGAACTCCATGAAGATAGCAGGATGAAAGCATTAGCCTTACTGGAACCAAAATCGCCGCTGACCTACACTGACTGCGCTGATCCCACTCCAAAACCTGGGGAGGCGCTGGTAGAGATTTGCGCTGCAGCGTTGAACCGTCGGGATTACTGGATCACTCAAGGCATGTACCCAGGAGTACAAACTCCTTGCATTCTAGGATCAGATGGAGCGGGCAGGTGGGGTGATCGTGAGGTGATTTTGTGCCCCAGCCTGAATTGGGGCGATTCCGAGAAGGCGCAGGGCGCTGGCTATCAAATTCTAGGGATGCCAAGAGATGGGACATTCTCCGAGTTGATTGCATATCCAGAAGCCCTGATCTATGACAAACCTACGCATTT
>JAUIHU010000406.1 GCA_030432175.1 Verrucomicrobiia bacterium
CTACCAGTTCACGCATGGCCTTTTTTTGTTCTGAGCTGAGTTGATTCCATGATTTCAAGGTCGCGCTCAGGGTCATTTTTTCTTTCAGGGTCAGCTCCTGAAGTCTCAAGAACTGTCTCAATGTGTGATTGCGCAGGTTTTCAGGCATGTTCTCCAACCATCTAAGGTGACTCTGAAAAACCCGATCTTTGGCGAAGTCAGCGGATTCCAACATCATCTGCTTTTCCTCCGGGCTCATCTCAAAATATGTCTGCAACTTTTGGAGGCGCTCATTTTCACTGCTGATTCGAACTTCATTTTTCTGCAATTCAGGAGGCCGAGAATGATGAAATGAATGGTCCTGTTGCGAACTGGTTCCATTTTCAGGCAAAGGTGGAGCGATCCTTGGAGCTTTGCATAGCTGCTGAACAACCAGATTCATCCTGGCTTCTGAACGCTTCATGGAGTCAGGTAATTGGTCCCACGCCAATGATCGCTTACGAAGCAGATCGGCCAGATTGGGGTCCAGTTTGCTAACCAACTCTTCGCGCTGCGCTGGTTTCAATCCTAAAAGTGGAGGTAGATACCACCGAAGCTCGGTGGCGAGCAACTTGTCGGACCTCAATCGTTCAGAGAAATCTTCATATTCCTGCACCTTCTGCAGGATCCGCGCCTTTGCTTCATCGCTGAAATCCTGGAGAATCTGCTCACGAGCAGCTTTTTGGGCTGTCAGCAGTTCTCTGAATTTTTTCACAGGAGAAGGACGGTCAAAAATCTGAAGTTGAATGTTTTGAGTGGATTCCGGCGCCGCTTTTATCTGATTAGAATCATCAAGTGGATGAGGCCGAATTGGTTGGGGACTCTCGTCTGCAAAAACGGAAAAGCTGGCGCAGAGAACTGCCCCGAGCATAGCGATTTCTGATTGAAATGGTAATTTCATGAATCAATCCAATTTTCGAGCAATCTTCTCTCAATCCGACTACCGCAAATCATTTTTAACGATCATTCAGCGTCATTAAATCAAGCAGTTCTTCATCCGGTTGAATTCCGTCCAGAGCAATGATCTGAACGGGTTCCAAATCGTTCACCCAACGATCTTGAACGGAGTCCGTTACAATCAATTCCTGATCAGGATGATCCATCAATATTTCTGAACTTTCAGATTCCACCCAATCCAGCACGGCTTCGAGTGAAGCCAGTTCCTGAGTCAGATCCTCCATCTGAGAAACTTGAAAGTCAGGTTGACTGGGTAATTGGAAATGATTTTGCCAAATCATGGTTCCCGCTCCGATCAGCACGCAGGCAAAAGCCAATCTGGCAATCAAAGGAGCTAAACGAATATCACCCGGCAGGGCTTCATGTTTCTGGCCAGCCAACCCATGGAATAACCTTCCCCAGGCGAATATCTTCGGTTTGGAAGGAGATTCACTCAGGTTTCTGGCTTCTCTTAAGACCCTTTCTGTGAATCCTTCACTGACCTTGTGACGTTTCAGGTTACGGATCCAACTCCTCACTTGCTCGTCCTCGGATGGGTGTTTCTGGTTCATGGCAGGATAATAAAACTTGGGACAAATCAGTTAAGTCATCAGCGACAACGCTGAAACTGCAAATGCGAGATTTGATTGATACCGGGAACTCCGCAGTAGCAACCACGCTCTCTATAAAGTGAATGGCCTGAACGCTGAAAAAGTTGCGAACGAAATTTCAATTTCTTTGTACCCAATTTTAAACTTCTAGTTCCTGGAATCATCCAGATAGGGCCGAAGCTCAGCTTTCAATGTCTCTCTAGCTCGATGAATAAGCGATTTTGTCGCAGAAATGGACTTGCTTATGGTTTGACCAATCTCCTCATAACTGAGCCCCTGTCGATCCAGTAAAAGCAGCGCTGTCCGTTGCTGTTCAGGTAATTGTTGCAGGGCAGTTTCGATCTTATCCTCCAGTTCCTGACGAAGCACAGATTGGGTTGGACTTTCATCGGACCAACCACTGTGGTGTTGAGCTTTATCCTCGGAAGTCAGGTCAGGTGTGAGATCCAGCGCCTGCGATGGCTTTCGGCTACGTCGCCGAATCTCATTCAGGCAAAGATTTCTGGCGATGGTAAAGAGCCAGGTGGAAAATTTTGCTGTGGGTCTGTATCTCTTGGCTGCACGCAGTATCTGGATAAATACCTTCTGCGTAATATCTTCCGCCTCGGCAGCGTCTCTGATCTGACGCGCCACAAAATCTTGAATGGGATTCTGGTATTTTTTGACCAACTCTTCAAAAGCTTCCAAATCCCCACGACTCACCTGGAGCATCAGGTCGATATCTTCTTCTTGTTCAGCGCGTTGGGGAGGATTCATTTCAGCCATTAAAGCCGGATCACGGCGTTTCGCACCATTTCTGGTGTTGTTTTTGATTTAATGATAGATAAATCACTCAGTTCGCAATAAAAAACATTCTTTGGTTAATTCAGGAAACTGTGAGTGAGCGCAACCATTCGTCTCTGGCATTTCAAGTTGTAATCAGGCATTCTTATCTAGAAATTTATTAAAACCGTCAAACCTGATAAGTTTCATTATTGTTTCCACCCTTTCAACATGAACCTCTACCTTAGACATTTTCCTTGGCTCGTGGCGTTGGCTCTGAGTCCGGTCTGGTTTGGCGGAGTGACAGAAATGGGAACCGCCGTTCTGGGTGGATTGGTTGGAATGAGCTTGGTTTGGACTGCTCCTGAGTTTGGACGAGGGTTAAAATCTCGAACCCACTGGGCCGGAGCTGTCGCATTGTTGTTCATCCTGGTTTTTCCATTGATTCCACTCCCATTGAACTGGATCGCCATGCTTCAACCTGGCAGGGTAGATTTACTGAATCAACTGGCGGAAGCCGCAGGAGAACCGGTTCCTTCCTGGATCGCGATCAGCCTGAGTCCAGCATCCACTGTGAACAGGATCTGGGAATGCCTGATATTTCTTGGTGTTTTCGGCTTGGCTCGCCAGTTGGTGGCCGATTGGTCCGGACACTATCGAGGGCTCTTTGCTTTGCTGACAATCACTTTGTTCATTCTGGTGATTGGAGATTTTTTATTCCGCTTTTCTGGAGGAAAATTATGGGGAGTTCAGGAAGTGAAATGGGGGCAACCCGCAGGGACTTTTGCTAATCGGAATCATTTTGCAGGCTGGATTGTTGTGGCCGCTCTCTTTACAGCTGGATGGCTGTTCCGTTCGATTCCGGCTTGGAGATTTCGTGAAAAAAAGGCTCGATTCAAAAGACGACGGTCACGGCCGGTAGAGGCGACATTTTTTGGAGCAATTTTGTTGTTGGCTTTGGTGCAATCGATGCAAACCGGATCACGAGGAGCCGCTCTGGCTTTACTTTTTGGCGCAGGCGTGGCCGGGATATTATGGATAAGAGCCACCCGGAAATCGGTCGCATGGCTGGGAACGCTGATCGGACTCGGAGCAATGGCCCTATTCTGGGACGCCACTGGAGCGGTTGTAACTGGGCGAATTAACGAATTATTTCAGGCAGAAGGGAATGATTATCCCAAAATGGATCTCTGGATGACTTCGTGGTCGATATTTAAAGAAGTGCATTTGCTGGGAGCTGGGTGGGGCGCTTTTCTGACTGCCTCGAATTTGTTTAAAAGTCATTTTGCTGGAGCTGATTTGCTTCACGCCGAGAATGATTATCTGGAATTACTTGTTGAAGCAGGATGGTTGGGGTCATTGCTGACAGCAGGAATAATATACCTCAACTTGCGTCGTGCCCCCTCTGACAAGAGTCGGTCTATTGAGATTCGTGAGCCTGAAATTCATCTCTTTAGCGCTGCGGCTCTGGTGGCGTTTCTGATTCACGCAAGCGTCGAATTTATTTCTCACATTCCGGCCAATCTGATGCTGCTGGGACTGATCTTGGGTTTTCGTACTGGTCAAACTGATTACATCGGAAAACAAATGGTTCGAGGATTCTCACTGAGGCGATGGGTGGTGGGTGTTGGAGTAGGAGGAGCGCTGATTGTAGGGGCCACTTTGCAGATTCTGGCTTGCTACAAGTCGGGTGAAGCTCAACGGGTCTGGGCTCAAAGGTCCATTCCACAAATTCAAGCTGAGATCGATGGTGAAGGGGATGAAAGAAGAGGTCGGGAAAGCGCCAGCCTGTTGAAATCATCGTTAGAACTTTGGCCCGCAGATTCAAACCGACTGATCTTTTGGATCAGAGCGTTGGCGTTACAGAATATGCGTTCGGCTCAACGCATGAACGTACCAGCAGAGGTTTATTACGAAAAGACCAGGAACGAAGTTTTGAGCTATTTAAAGTGGGATCCATACAATTGGCGCATCTGGTTGGAGTTGGCCTGGTTTGACTTTACGTTCTCCACGGACGATGACCGATGGAAAAGTACTGGTTTGAAGGCCATTCAGTTCAATCCTGCCCAGTCCGCAACGCCTCTGCAATTTGCTGAATTTTTTGCAGAACGAGATCAGGAAACTGCGTTCTTTTTTCTTCAGCAAGCCGCCCCAACAAGATCGGAAGACCTCATACGCAGCTTGAATCTTGCTTGGAAGATTGAACCTAAAACAGATTTGCTGTGGTCATTGACACCGCAATCAGGTTGGGGGTTTTTCGCGCTGTCGGAGTTTGCTGAATCGATTGAATTACCCTTGCTGGCGGTGCAGGCGTGCTGGTCTGCAAGGGAATTAGCCAGTGATGACGCGCTGGCTGAAAGGCTACTCGAATTAAATCGCCCCGCTCTTGCAGAGGAAATAATTCCGGCGCACAGGATGAACTCCGTGATGTATTTCCAACTGGCCAGTTCTTATTTCAGAATCGAGCATTATGTCCAGGCTCTGAGCCTTTCGAGGCAACTCTGGCTGCCCGCTTCCTGGACTCTCTGGAGTCCATCTGCCAAAGCCCCCAACAAACCAGATATAT
>JAUIHU010000407.1 GCA_030432175.1 Verrucomicrobiia bacterium
AAACCTGAATTTTGAATTACCGAGCCTGAAAAAACATTGAACACGCCGAACGAGAACGATCCTGCAGAAAACGAATCCCTGGAACCGGAAACACAGGTGGAAGGTGAGGAAGAAACCCAAGTGGTTGACGAGTCATTGCCAGCGCCATTGGCGCAGTCCAAAGGACCGCTCCAGGAGTACATGGATGTCAACTTCCTCCAGTACGCTTCCTATGTCATTCGAGACCGGGCGATTCCAAAACTGGACGATGGCCTGAAGCCAGTTCAGCGTCGCATCCTTCATTCACTGAATCGCAATGATGACGGTAAGTTCATCAAGGTTGCTAACATTGTTGGTTACTCCATGCAGTTTCACCCGCATGGTGACGCTTCGATCAACGATGCGCTGATTGGTCTGGCCAACAAGCAGTATCTGATCGAAGGACAGGGAAACTTCGGTAACATCCTGACGGGTCACCGCGCCGCAGCTTCCCGTTACATTGAATGTCGGTTGACGGAGTTGGCTCGAACTCAGGTTTTCAATGATGAAATCACGGAGTTTGTCCCGAGCTATGACGGACGCGGTAAGGAGCCCGTTGTGCTGCCCTGCAAGATCCCGGTGCTGCTCATGCAGGGAGCGGAAGGAATTGCGGTAGGACTTTCTGCCCGGATCTTACCCCACAATTTCCAGGAATTACTCCAAGCTCAGATAGCGATCCTGCGCAACAAACCGTTCGAGGTTCTACCTGACTTCATCCAGGGCGGTTACATGGACGCCACGGATTACAACGACGGGAATGGGAAGATCAAGGTCAGGGCGAAGATTTCTGCTGAGGATAAATCGACGGCAGTGATCACCGAAGTTCCGTTTGGATCGACGACGGAGTCTATCATCAGTTCAATTGAGGACGCGGCCAAGAAGGGCAAGATCAAGATCAAGTCCATTGAGGATTACACATCCGAGAATGTGGAAATTCAGGTGAAGCTGAATGCCGGGGTGGATGTTGATCAGGCGATTCAGGCCTTGTACGCATTTACTGAATGTGAGTCTTCGGTTTCCTGCCGGATGATTGTGATCAAAGACAATCGTCCGGTTGAAATGTCGGTTTCATCGGCATTAAGACATCAGACTCAAAGGTTAGTGGAAATTCTGGAACAGGAGCTGAAGCTACATCAGCAGAAAGCGCTGGAAGAACTTCATTTGAAGACGCTGGTTCAGATTTTCATTGAGAAGAAGATTTATTCCCGTTTGGAAAGCTGTGAGTCATTGGATCAGATGCGCAGTGAAACATCCGAAGGACTGGAGCCGTTCAAGAAACAGTTTGTTCGTGAGGTCAATGAAAAGGACATCGACCATCTGCTGGGCATTCCTATTCGAAGGATTTCTGCGTTTGATATTGAGAAACACCGGGACGACATGGATGAACTCCGTGCTGAATTGGAGGTAATCGCTAAACGTCTGGAGAATGTGCCTAAGTATGCTATTGAGCATTTGAAGGGTGTTTTGAAGGAATTTGGAAAGCCGTTTGCGCGACGCACAGAAATTGCCACTTTCTCAACAGTGAAGGTACAGAAAGTGGCAGCAAGAGCGCTGAGTGTTTCATACGAATCGGAAAAAGGATATTTGGGAACACAGGTGAAAGGAGATCGGTTTCAGATCAAGTGTTCTGAATATGATAAGCTGATTGTGATTACCGATGATGGTCAGTACCGGGTCATACCGACACCGGAAAAGTTATTCGTTGGATCCAATGTTCTGCATGTTGAGATCTGGGATCGCTCCCGAGTCTATACCGTGGTTTACCGTGAGAAAGGTGTGTCCTTTGTAAAACGTTTCAAGACCGGAGGTGTGATTCAAAACAAAGAGTATAATTTCATTCCCGGAGCGGCCAAAGTACTTTTATTCTCCGATAGTTCTCCTGAGGATATTTTTGTGAAATACAAGCCGGCCCAGGGACAAAAGATCAATGAACAGATGTTCAAGATCAAAAAACTGGCCATTCGCACTCCAAAAGCGAAGGGGGTTCAGATGACGGTTAAGAAGATTGCTCGAATCGCCTGCCATCGTCCGAAGGGTTGGGATTTAACCAAGGTGCCAACCAAGAACCTTTCCAGTGAGTAGTGGAATCCGGAAGGATCTTAAGTGGTATCAATTCTCTTGTATCCAGACAGGTGTATGGATCGGGAGTCTGTCGAATAATGGTATCAACTCCCTGGCTTCCACATGGACACACCCGCAGGAATGGGGAAGTCCCAGCGTGGTTTCGTCACTGAATCCGTGGATGTAAACATACCGTTCAAATGTGTCGACGTCTCCTCCCAGGTTACGTCCGGGTTCACGTCCTCTTAACCAGAGGATCCTTGTCGTGATGCCCGCGTCCGGCATTCCATCCCAGGTGAATCCTCTCAATCGTCGTCCTCGAAACACCGAGCCAACAGGATGCCCTGCTCCGATCTTTTTTGCGACATAATGCAGTCCCAGTGGAGTGCGGTTGGAGTTCTTCAGAGGCCCTATTCCCAATTTGGATGTGGAGATGCGCAACGACTTGTGTGGTTGCCAGGATCCGGGATGCGTTGGGTTGGCTGAGATTTCCCTTTTCCACCAGTCCATGCGTTGCGCTCGAACGTGGACAGTCAGTAAATCCTGCAGCTCCAGCGATGCCCCTCCAAATCTTTGTAGTTTCATCAGACAGAGGTTGGCTGGCGCTGATTCGGAAGTGGAGCTGCGGAACCGACTGTAAAGTGGATCCCACCGAGGTCCTTCTGGCGTGGAAGCAGAACCGCTCATGACAGTGTCTTGATGAGTATCTTTGAGTTGCGTCCGCTCTGTTCATACTTGGCGCGACGTTTTTCAGGCAGGTCCTCAGGCGCGCCTTCCCGGAATCCAGCCTTGAACTGGAAATAACTGAAAGCCTGTGTCGAAAGAGCGACCAGCTTTTTCAGTCCACGAGCTTTGGCTTGTTGTTCAACAAACTGGATCAATCGTCCGCCGAGTCCCTGATTTTCGTGTGAGGTTTTAACACAAAGGCAAGCTAACTCTCCTTGTTCACTTTCGGGGTACACATGCAAAGCGACACACCCAACCAGATTGTTGTCGATTTCGTAGACATAATAATCTTCAAGCGAACGTTCTATGGAAACGCGAGTTCGCCGGACCAGTTCTTCAGCTTGCACTGATTTCTGGATCAGGGATTGAATACCGCGAATGTCTCGCTTCATCGCCTTTCGGATCTGGCGGTATTCATTGGCGTAGATCAGCGAGCCAACGCCTTCGTTGGAAAAAACTTCAGCTAGCAGGGCTTCGTCTGTTTTTCCATTGATCACATGGACTCTGGGGACATTTCCATGACAAGCCTGACTGGCATGCCTGGCTTTGGAGAGAATATCCGGCGCGATGCGGTGAGGTTCCGTTCTCAGGATCGAATCCAGATCCAGAACAGAAATCTGACGCACAATCTGGTCATCGATTTTCAATCCCTCAGTTGCAGTAATGAACAAGATTTTAGCTGCCCTGAGTTGCGTCGCCATTGCTGTTGCAACGCTGTCAGAGTTCACCCTGAGTGTCCGACCTTCTCCAGTGAATCCAAGCGGCGAAGCGACCGGGATAATGTCCTTCTGCAAAAGCGAGTTCAGAAAATCTGTTTCCATCCGCTCCACTCTGCCGGTATTTAAATGGTCCACCCCTCCAAGTATGCCCAGCGGCGAAGCAGTGACAGCGTTGGTTAATGCCGCGCGCAGGTTGTGGGCGCTCAGACCCTCCAGAATCTTGTGAGATAACTGGTTGGAAGCCTCGACTGCCAGTTGCAGTGTCGATCGATCCGTGATGCCGGCTCCATCATGATCGGAGGCTTTGACACCACGCTGGCTGGCGAGGTCTTTGACCTGTTGCGAAACGCCGTGAACAATCACCAGCGAAATGTTCAAGGACCTCAACACCGCCAGGTCGGTCAGGATGTTGGGAAAATTGTCGGAGTTCACCACCGAACCATCCAGAGCAACAATAAAGATACGGTCCCGGAAACGCGGAACGTACTGCAGTATGCCTCTGAGGTCGGTGGGGTTGAGAGATTGATCAGACAATTTTCTTACAATAATTGGTTTGAGATGGTTTGTTTAGTTCGGCGCTAATGAACTTTTCAGCGCCTGGATGGATTTTTCATTTTCTTCCTGTGTTCCTATAGAGATGCGGATCCATTCCGGTAGCCCGTAGCCTTGCATCGGACGCACGATGACTCCGTTCTGTTGCATGCTCTTGAAAACTCCCGGACCATCCCCAACGCGAGCCAGAATAAAATTCGCATAGGACGGCACATACTCCAGTCCAAGGCTGTTCAATCCCTGTTCCAGATACTTTAGACCATCTGCATTAGTTTTACGAGTTGCGTTCAGGTGATCCAAGTCATCAAGGGCTGCCAGCGCTCCCGCTTGGGCCATCGCGTTGATGTTAAATGGCTGACGTGGTTTTTCCAGTAGTTGGATCATTTCCTTGCAACCCACCCCATACCCGATACGTAATCCGGCCAGACCGTAGATTTTGGAAAAAGTTCGCATGATGACAAGATTCGGCATGCGTTCTTCTCGAATCATTGGAAGTAAATCGACTGGATCTGCCAGAAACTCAAAGTAAGCTTCGTCCAAAATAATGAGCACATGCTCAGGAATTTTATTATAAAAATTTTCGGAGAAACATCAAGCGCAACAGCTCAGATTCTTCACTATAGTCTCTTTTCGAATAATTTGACCCGTGTTCATATTTTTCACCATCGTGAGCTTTACCGCGCTTGCTATCCCAGGCTACAGAAATCACTCCAATCAAAATGATAGCTGAAGCAAAAATGCCTAAAAACTCAAGTTGCTCACCAAATATTGCAGCACCAATAATGTGCGCATAGATAACTTGAGTGTAGTTC
>JAUIHU010000408.1 GCA_030432175.1 Verrucomicrobiia bacterium
AGTGACCGAAGCTGGTGAGTAGAAACTCAATCCTGCGCGAGAATTGGAGTCTTGCAGGTTGAATGCAACAGTCCAAGTCAAAGAGCTACGAACTTGAACTCGTTCGTCACCAGACAGTTCCAAAGAAACTGTATTGAATCCGTCAGCAACAGGAATATTGGAAATGGATTTCAAAAGTCCGCCAGCATTCGGGTTACCTGGTTCGAAGTCATAAATGTTCAATGTTGCTGTATCCCCAGCAGTTGTGTCCTGACCAAAGTATTCAAATTCAACTTTAGTCAGCGTACGAGCGATTTCACCCGCGTCGGCGCCATCAGAACTGACTGGGCTGTCCAGCCAAATTTGGTCACCGTATTCTTTTCCGTCCGGTTGGAAGTAAGCTTGGAAAAGCGAAGTGGTTGTGTTGTTGTAAACAGTTACCGGCGTAGAATCTTGAGCAAATGCCGCGCTAGATGCCACAAGACCTGTCACCGCCACAAGCAATGATGTGTGTTTTAGTTTCATCCGTAATTTAGTGTTTAAAAGGATCCCTATCTCTCCAGTCTATAAGTTGACGTCTGCCAAACTGCTATCTTCATTAACTGATCACCTATATTCAGTCAAGGGATAAATCTCAGTAATCAAGGCCGCGCAAATCTCGTATTTGCCGACGATTCATCATTTGGGTAACATGAAAATCATGGATGAATCCAGTCAAAAAGCAGCGCGCCAAAAAATAATCCCAACCGCACCCGTTCCGGATAAGGGAAATGCCGTTGATGGCTCCATACCCAGCGACTCCAATAACAATTCCAGCGTCTTCTGGCTAAAATTAACCATCATCAGCATCATCGCCTTGAATCTGCTTTTTGCTTTTTATGCCCTTAAAAGTGATCGATTTGTAACCCAAACCAATTCTCCGGAATCTGAACTTATCGAAACAGACCAATCCACCCCATCCCAAAATAAGCCCAACCTGCCTGAATTCAACTCCAATAAAACTGACTTAGAATCACCAGCCAAAGAATTATGATTCCTTCTCTTATTCCACAGCAAATCAGCAGCTGGATGATTTTACCATTCAAAGATCCGGTTGTAATCCACAGCTTACCTCGCTTAAATAGATTCTTAACGTTCGTTTTTGTCGCCGCCAGTCTGCTGGCTGGATCTTCTGTGCGCGCACAGGATCTGGAAAAAACCCAGGATGCCTATCGTTCCGGCCAATACCAGAAAACTCTGGAACTCACCAACTCCGCTCTGGATTCCGGCGCCTGGGATAAAGAATGGCGATTTCTTAAAATTCGCGCAGCGCTGGCTACAGGAGATTACGAGCTTGCAGCTAAGGAAGCTGAAATCATGCTTCAGGAACGGCGCCGGGATCTGGATGTGCGTTGGCTGGCCCGGGAAGCTTTCTTGCATGCCGGACAATCCGAGAGAGCGAGTGAAATGATCGCCGAAATCGATTCTCTGGTCGGCAGACGCCCATGGGCTTACCAGAACGCAAAAAGTCTGGTGGTAATCGGCGAAACTGCTTTGGCGCTGGGAATTGACCCTAAATTGGTTTTAGAGAGATTTTTCGATGTCGCAAAAAAATTAGATACTCAAGAAAAATCCATCTTCCTCTCCACCGGCTTTCTTGCTCTTCGAAAGGAGGATTACAAGCTGGCCTCCGAGACATTCCAGAAAGGATTCCAACTTTACCCAGATGATCCGGAGTTTGCTTATGGTCTAGCCAAGTCGTTTCACCAGGACGATCGCGATGCGGCAAGAGATTTCCTGGAACAGGTTCTGGCCATGAACCCAAATCACATTCCCAGTCTACTGATGCTGGTGGAAAACCAGATGGATGCTGAGGAATACACCGAGGCTGAGAAAATTCTGGATGAGATTTTCGAAATCAACCCCAATCATGAAAACGCCTGGGCGATGAAGGCGGCGTTGTTTCACCTGCAGGGAATGTACGATGAGGAAGCCAATGCCATGGAACAATCTCTGTCGAAATGGACAGATAACCCAGAGCCACTCTACCTGATCGGCCGAAAACTCTCTTTGAATTATCGATTCAGGGAAGGGGCTGATTATCAACGCCAGGCTCTGAAACTGGATCCAGATTACCTGCCATCTATCAATCAACTGGCGCAGGATCTACTTCGTCTAGGTAGAGAATCTGAAGGTTGGAACTTGATTCGGGAAGCCAGAGACAAGGATCCGTACCATGTCACGATCTTCAATTTAAGCCAGCTGCGCAACAAACTGGATACTTTTACAGAATTGAAACGCGAGGGCATCGTTCTCAGCATGGAACCTGAAGAGGCTCGCTTGTATGGTCAAGAAGCTCTCGATCTGTTGGTCGAAGCCAAGGAATTTTTTTCCCGAAAGTATAAAGTCACCCCCCCAGAGGTGATTCGAGTCGAGATTTTTCCAGAACAAAAAGATTTCGCGATCCGCACTTTCGGCATGCCGGGCGGCCTGGGTTATCTGGGTGTTTGCTTTGGACCACTCATCACCGCCAATAGCCCTGCAACGACGGCTCAGTACCCAGCAAACTGGAAAGCGGTCCTGTGGCATGAGTTTTGTCACACGATCACCCTTGAGAAAACGAACAACCGTATGCCTCGCTGGCTGAGTGAAGGTATCTCGGTTTATGAAGAATTACTGAAAGATCCTTCCTGGGGGCAAAGTATGGATCCTCAATATCGCCGCATGATCCTGGAAGATGACGCTTTGACTCCTATTGGCGAGTTGAGCGAAGCTTTCCTGAAACCAGAGACACAAATGCACCTTCAATTTGCCTATTACCAATCCGCTTTGGTGGTAGAATACTTAATTCAGGAGCGCGGCATGGAGCCCATGCTGAATCTGCTGGATGCATTGGGATCCGGTGAGCGCATTCAACTAGCTTTGGAACAAACATACGGTTCTCTGAAAGATTTGGAGAAAAAGTTTGAAACTCACGCCATCCAGCTGGCTGAAAGTTTTGCTCCCGGCGCCGATTGGACGGAGATCGAGGACTCGGACTGGCCTGAGTGGGACGCCGAGGACAGCGTGTGGGAAAAATGGATGGCAGATCGCCCGAATCACCACGAATCATTGAAACGATTTACAATCAGGGCGCTGGATCAGGAAAACTGGGAAGCAGCAGAGGCTACAGCCAGGAAAATGATAGAGATCAATCCAGATGGAGTTGGGCCACAGTGTGGGCGTGCATTACTGTCACAAGCCCTCCGAGGAAAATCTGCAGTGAAGAAGGAAATCGACGTTTTGCGAGAATGGAGCGCATTGGATTCTGAAGCGGTTGCCGCATATCGACGACTAATGGATCTTGGGATTGAGACACAACAGCCGCAGTTGACACTGGAAGCGGCCGATCATTTTCTGGCAGTAGATCCATTCAGGGAAGAGCCTTATTCCCAAAAAGCGTTGGCTTATACAGAAATGGGAAATAACCCGGCAGCCGCAGTCGAACTCATTAAGCAGTTGCAACTAGAACCCACCAACCCTTCACGTGTCGAATATGAGATTGCCTGGAGGCTGGCTGATACTGATCCAGAGCAGGCCAGGTATTATTTACTCCAGTCATTGGAAGATGCGCCGCGATTTCGAGAAGGATTAGCGCTATTATTGAAACTCAACTCGCCGACTTTGCCTGCTGAGCCAGGTTCTGAAAATAGCCAACCGGTAAATAGCGGCCAAGGTGAAGATTTAGATTCTATCAAGCCAGAGCCTGAAATCGGCGATCAGCCAAACAGAGCTGAACCTGTTCAGGGTATGCAAGCTGACACTGATTCTATTGAGGAAGAAATGGATGAACCACAGAACAATCAGGGTTAAGCTACCGATTCGATGTTGCAGAAAAAGAATGTAATGGATCAGCGCCACGAAGGTCAGTGATCCTCGAAACCAGCGATTGATTTGATGAAAAACAGAAATATTTTTCCTTTGGGTTTTATACCTGGAAGCAGTTCCCTTTTGCAATTATCCAGGTTGCGTTGGGGATGGGCTTTGCTAGCCATCTGTTTCAGCGTTCTAGCCGTTGCGCAATACAATCGATTTGGCGGATGGGAGGAAGACAACGATAACCGGCGTGGCATTCCTGAATGGGAGAGAGACGCGGACCTGCCTGAGGATGATTTCACTTTTGTGCGAATTGAATATGATTCCTATGGAGACGGCGGCGGGCGGTATCGGGGATGGCGAGGAGACCCCAGAAAGAGATGGAAAATTGACTATCCTGAAAGTGATCTGAATCTTTCTTTTCGACTGCAACAACTGACATCCATGAAAGTAGATCCAGATGCGCTTCACTTGCGTCTGACAGACGAACGATTGATGGATTACCCGTTCATCTATCTGGTTGAACCTGGGCAATTAACATTCTCTGAAGAAGAAGCTCTGGAACTGCGCAAATATTTGAATCTGGGAGGGTTCCTCATGGTAGACGACTTCTGGGGATGGGATGAATATTACAACTTCGCAAGAGAAATGGAGAAAGTCTTCCCTGGCAAGGAACCGGTGGAACTCGATCTGTCGCATCCCATCTTTCAAGGGATCATTCAATTGGAGGAAAAGCCACAAGTGCCAAATCCAGGAGACGCTGAACGGGGTCGCCCTTGGGGCATCACCTGGGAACGCGAGGATGCGCAAGAGGCCAATTACCGGGCGTACCTGGATGATAAAGGCCGAATACAAGCTCTGATTTGCCACAATACCGATCTGGGTGACGGCTGGGAGCGGGAGGGAATCAATGAGTGGTACTTCAGGGAATTCTCCGAAAAGAAAGCCTATCCAATGGCCATTAACATTTTGTTTTACGCGATGACACACTGACCGATGCGTGCTCAGATTCATTGATCCGATTTCCATAGATTTTTAATGACCTGATATGGATCCTGTGCCTTCACAC